>DAIEPS010000037.1 GCA_027348305.1 Anaerolineaceae bacterium
ATGTCAGCGATTTATGAATGCGCCCGTGCAGCTGCCACGCACGGCATTCCCATTATCGCGGATGGGGGCATCAAATACAGCGGTGATATCGTCAAAGCCATGGTCGCCGGCGCGGATACCGTCATGCTCGGCAGCCTGTTAGCCGGTCTTAAAGAATCCCCCGGTGAAGAGATCCTCTACGAGGGCCGCCAGTATAAGACCTACCGCGGCATGGGCTCAATGGGCGCACTTCAGGGCTACGGCAAGGACCGCTATGGCACCAACCAGGGCGGACCGGGCAAACTCGTTCCCGAAGGGGTCGAGGGTATGATCCCGCTCAAAGGTTCACTGGATGACTACGTGTTCCAGCTTATCGGCGGTTTGCGCTCAGGCATGGGCTATGCCGGTGCCGGTGTTCTCGAAGACCTACGCACGAAGACCCGTTTGATCCGCATCACCGGTGCAGGTCTGATCGAGAGCCACCCGCACGACATCACCATCACACGTGAAGCGCCCAACTACCAAAGAGGAAACTGATTGTCACAAGACCCGGCTTAAAACCGGGTCTTTTTCTGGTAATTGATGTGTAACTTTTTTACAGATTCTCCATCTAAATATGCAAACAAACAAATATGGAGATGAAAAAATGAATGCACCCCTGCATGTTACCGATGAAGAATTTGAAAAAGTTGTCTTACAGTCGAAATTACCCGTGGTGGTCGATTTTTGGGCGCCATGGTGCGGACCCTGCAAGATGGTAGGCCCCATTCTGGATAGGATCGCCAAAGAACAGGATGGCAAGTTGATCATCGCCAAGGTCAATACGGATGAAAATCCGCAGTGGGCGCAGCACTACGGCGTCCAGGGCATCCCCACCATGCTCTTCGTATCAGGCGGGAAGATCGTCCACACCCAGGTTGGAGCACTGCCAGAACCTGTCTTGAAAGACATCCTCGGACAGTTCATGGAAATTGTTGCCAGCCCTAACTAAGTCAAATAGACAGTCAATATCCGTATAGTTATGCTCTAGGAGAGGTTTTTATGAAAACAAATGAGTCAGTTTTGGATCGTGTGATCAGAGTGGTGGTCGGCCTTGTGATGGTTGCCCTTTACGCGTTTGGCGCTGTCACCGGTGGGCTTGGAGTCGTGCTGACCATCGTAGGTGCGGTCCTCGTTGTAACCGGAGCTGTTGGTTTTTGCCCTCTCTATGCTTTATTGAAGATCCAGACCGCGAAAAAATAGCATAGATAAAATTGGTTAAAAAGAAAAGCCTCACAATTCTGGTTGTGAGGCTTTTTTGTTAAGAAAAAAAGGTTTATTTATTTGCATCAGTAATGTTTGGGGAAGGCAAATAATCTTTCAGATCGAGTTTGGCAAATAACCTCTCCTTCACATCACCTGAAAGCTCTACGTTATCATTGCAATGTTCGTATAATTCCACAGTCTTCCGCAGCGTATTGACAACCACCCGGCAGTTATCACAGGTCTTCATGTGCTCTTCAATTTGAGCGCATATCTCTGCTTGCAGGTTACCGTCGATGTAGTCAGATAGATCCCCCAGGAGAGTATTACATTTCTCAGTATGGACGTGTTCGCTCATTTGGATTTCTCCTTTTCTACCTTTTCGGCATAATACTCTGCCAATTCCTGGCGCAGCCGAAGTCTTGCTCGTAATAATCGGGTTTTTACATTGTTCTCAGTGATCTGCATGACTTCTGAGGTCTCTTGAATGGACATCCCTTCGAGGTCTCGTAAAACAAAAACTGTCTTTAAGTTTTCCGGAAGCCTTTGAATGGCATCATCCATAAATTTACGCGATTCAGAGGTTAACAACTCGTTTTCAGGCAGGCAGCAGAAATCTACAATTTCCATGCCTGTGCTTTCCTCTTCCGAATCGAATGGCTGAGTGTCATCCACCGACACCATGGGGGTTTTCCGTTTGCGGATCAACATAAGCGCTTCGTTAACCGCAATCCTGTGCAGCCAGGTGGAAAGGCTTGACCGGCCTTCAAATGTAGGGAGCGCCTTAAGAGCCTTCATATAAGTTTCCTGAAGTACATCCTCTGCATCCTGTTCATCTCCGAGGATTTGCCGGGCAGTGCGATAAATTTGAGTTGAAGTTTCATCAACCAGCCTGGCAAATGCCTGACGGTCTCCTTGTTTCAATGCAGTCAAAAAATCGGATTCGTCTCTTTCACTCACTTGGATGTTTTTCCCTTCCAAAAAGTTACCAATTTTCAAAAATTGGCAGCTTGTTCAATCAGCAATGCTTGATTGTAACTTTTTTCTGAAAAATAACAAATAAGAACTGCGATTAACAATGTCAAAATTCACATGACTAATTCATACGCCGTTCATGATTTCTTCACATCTTTTTTCTAAACTAATACTAGTTCACCAACAAATCAACAAATAAGGAGTAATAAATGAAAAAAGCTTTAGTCGTATCTCTCGTCCTCGTTGCCGCTGTTTTTACCCTGGGTTCTGTCAATAAGGTGTATGCCTCTTCAGGAACCCCCTCAACTACTGCCGCTACTTCAAATTATGGTTTTGGCGGAAACGGTGGAATGATGGGCGCTGGCACCAACGGCAGCCAACAAGGGGTGTTACATGATGAGATGGTAAAAGTGATGGCTGAAAAACTCGGCATCACCGTGGACGATCTGAATACCCGGCTTGCCAATGGCGAGACCATGTATTCCATCGCTCTGGCTGAAGGCTTGACCGCTGACCAGGCAAAAACCCTCATGCTGGATGCCAGAAACCAGGCTATTGACCAGGCTGTGCTCAATGGTGATCTCACCCAGGCCCAGGCCGATTGGATGAAAACCCGCAGCAACATTATGGGTACCGGCACACGCGGAGCCAATGGTGTTGCAGGAACACGTGGCATGATGGGCGGTGCCCGTGGAGCCAATGGAACCGGCACCTGCATCGGTGTGTACTCAGGTAATTAGTTGAGCAATTGAAAGGTAATGAAGGTGCCAGTTCCTGGCACCTTCGCCGTTCTTGTTGAATCAATTTTTTGATGCCATTTTTCTTCAATTCAAATATAATGAACTCATGACAGAACTAACCCAAAAAATCCTCATCGTGGATGATGAACCCCAAATCCTAAAAATTCTGCGAGCTTACCTCGAAAAGGAAGGCTACCTCGTCGTTTCTGCCATGGACGGCAGACTGGCACTTGAAGTCTTTAACCACGAAAACCCCTCCTTTGTTATTCTCGACTTGAACCTGCCCGGCATGGACGGGCTTGAAGTCTGCCGCGAAATACGTCACCACTCAACCGTCCCAATATTGATGCTGACGGCGCGTGTCGAAGAAGTGGATAAACTGATCGGCCTGGAATTGGGCGCGGATGATTACGTGGTGAAACCATTTAGTCCACGTGAAGTGGTCGCCAGGATAAAAACGATCATGAAGCGTGTCAATGCTTCCACGCATAAAGGCGAGATCATCCAGGCAGGCAACCTGACCATCGACCTTGGACAGCATACCGTTAACCTGGACGGCCGGATGATTGATCTCACCCCTACCGAATTTCAGATCCTGGTAACGCTGGCCAGCAACCCCAAACGCGTTTTTTCGCGATTGCAAATCATGGAACATGCCCAGGGAGATGCTTTCGAAGGTTACGAACGTACCATTGATGCACACATCAAGAATTTGCGCATCAAACTTGAACCTGATCCCAGGAACCCGGTATACATTCAAACCGTTTTTGGATTGGGATATAAATTCGAGTTGGCAGCATGAATATGAAAAATAGCTGGCTGTTTAAGTTGCTTGGTGCCTTTCTGGTCATCATTGCTATAGGCGGTTTGGTGACTTCTTTTTTAACTTCACGAGCCACACTCAGGGCGTTTAATCTCTACACGACACGCAGCGGACAGATCTGGGCTCAACGCCTCGCTCCTGACCTGGTTGAATACTATGAACTTAACAATAGTTGGCAGGGTGTCGACGTCTTTCTTGAAGCATCCTGGATGACTCAGCAGCATCAAGCCATGATGGGGCAAGGCAATGGAAATGGAAATGGAAAAGGTTTAGGCCAGGGCTTATTTTCTGATAATTCCATGATGGGAGCACTGGGTCAGCGCCTGATCCTCACCGATCAACAGGGAATGGTGGTCTATGATTCTTTGGATGAATTTACCGGCATTCAACTTGCTCCGAGTGAAATCAAAAAAGGCATTCCAATCCTGATCGATAACAAAAGTGTTGGTACACTCTTGATCACCCCCGGGAGCCTGTCAGCTTCTTCATCTCTGTCAAATGAATTTCAGGTCTCGGTTCGCCGCGCCGTAATCAGTTCTGGCCTGATCGCCGGCATTACCGCACTGGCGCTCGGGATATTCCTGTTCTTTCAAATTACGGCTCCCATGCGCAAGCTGCGCAAGGCCGCTTCTGCTATTGCCGATGGCGACCTGTCCCAGCGGGTAGAAATCCAAGGTCAGGATGAATTTGCCCAGCTTGGAGAGACCTTTAACCAGATGGCCGCCAATCTTTCGCAAGCTGAACTGCACCGCCAGCATTTGATGGCGGATGTCGCCCACGAACTACGCACCCCGCTCACGGCCATCCAGGGCACCGTGGAGGGCATGCAAGACGGGGTGCTGCCCTGTGACTCTGAACAGTTGAATGCGCTGCTTGCAGAGACCACGCTGCTCAACCGTTTGATCGAAGACTTGCGCCTGCTATCCCTGGCTGAAACCAATCAACTCAAACTTCTCCGCCAACCCATTGAGATAAACAGCTTGATCACTCAGATCCTCGAACGGATCCAGCCTCAAGCCCGCATGAACGATATTAACCTTGACCATTCCCTGCAGGATGGGCTTCCCGCGCTCCAATTGGATCCTGACCGCATCACCCAAATATTGACGAATCTAATCACCAACGCCTTGAGATATACCCCAAAACACGGCTCGATTCAAGTTGCCACGTCTCAAAAAGACACAACGGACGCAGTAACCATTTCAGTAACAGATACCGGTACGGGCATTACCACACAGGATCTTCCCCATGTATTTGACCGCTTTTACCGCGCGGATAAATCCCGTTCACGCGCGAGCGGGGGCTCAGGCCTGGGGCTGGCCATCGTCAAAGAACTGGTCGAAGCCCACGGAGGTACTATCAAGGTCGAAAGCCCGGTCTTCGATACAGATGATCATCAGGGATACGGAACCCGCTTTATCATGCATTTTCCACCCCAATAATTTGGAAAACCAAAAAAAAAGCCGCTTGAAGTATTTTCATTCAAGCGGTTTTTATATTTTGATCAAGCGTTATACAGCGCGGTCTTCGGCTGCCAGAATAGCCTGGTCAGATGACCAGAAAAAGTTGTTCTTGCCGATCTTATCCACAATACCGGCACGTTCGAGCATTCGGAATGCGTTGTCATGAGTCCCCGCGAACATGATCTCACCACCTTGTGCGTGAAATTTATCGAACAATTTCTCGATTGCTTCCACACCCGCAGTGTCAATCAGTGAAACCCCGCGCATGGATAGGATCAAGGTGCCGTCCACCGCCATTTTTGAAAATGCTTCGTTGAAAAAACCGATTGCCGCAAAGAAAAGCGGACCGGTAATGTAAGCCACTTTTACGTGCTCACACTTATTCTTGAGTTCGATACCCTTATCTAGCAGTTTGTCGTGATCAATATCCTGGATGTTGATGTCAATTTGGGCAATCTGGTTGATAAAGAGCAGCACGGCAATGACAGAACCGATCAAGATCGCCTGGGTCAGATCAAACGCCACAGTGGCAAGCATGGTGATGGTGAATGCGATCATGGCGGTTTTGAAGCCCTTTTTGAACATGAAACGGATGGATTCCCATTCATTCATGCGGTAAGCCGTGACCATGAGCACACCCGCAAGCGCAGCCAGCGGGATCTTGGCCATCACTGGCGCCAGCAGGAACATGGAGAGCAGCAATCCCAGGGCGTGGAAAATGCTCACCAACCGGGTCTGTCCGCCTGATTTGATGCCCACGCTGGACCTGGCAATGGCAGCAGTTGCCGGCACACCGCCAAAAAACGGGATGACGATGTTACCGATGCCCTGCCCGATCAATTCCTGGTTGGCCTGCAAGCGTGTGCCGGTCATATTCGAGGCAACCGTTCCGCATAACAGCGATTCGATCGCTCCCAAGGCAGTGATGGTGAGCGCCGGCCCCATGAACTCACCCAAATGCGTCCAGGGGATATCGGCAAGGTGAAACCGGTTCGCCAGTAACAGGGTTTGGGGGATCTCACCGATCACATTCACCGGCCATTTCACCAGCAGGTTCAAACCAGTGGCCAGGATGATGCCCAATAATGAAGCGGGGAATTTGGCGTTCCACTTCTTTGGCCAGAAGATCATGGTGGCAATCACCACTCCGGCCAACAGCATTGAGTGCCAATCCACGGTGAAACCACCTTTGAAATAGTTCACCAATTTAAGCACAGAGGATTGAGCGGCAGCGGTTTTTACACCCAGGAAGTTATCAATTTGTCCTATGAAGATGATCAGAGCGATACCCGAGGTGAAGCCGGTGATCACCGGAGAGGGAATGAATGCGATGAAACGCCCCAGCCTTAAGAGTCCGATGATGGTCAGGAATACACCTGACATCAATCCCGCGATCCAGATGCCATTCAACCCGTATTTTTGAGCTAATACGATCAATACCGCACTCATCGCACCTGTTGGTCCGCTGATCTGAAACGGAGCGCCAGAAAGCGCGCCGATCACAAAACCAGCAATGACCGCGGTCACCAGCCCGGCAGAAGCCGTGGCACCCGACACGACACCAAAAGCAAGCGCCAATGGCAGCGCAACAGCCGCCACAGTGAGACCCGCCATAACATCCTGCTGAAGTTTATGGAAGTTATAACCGGAAAATTCGCTTTTATATAATTGTTTTAAATTTCTTCTAGGCATTTCAAACTCCAAAATAATGATGATTACGTAAGTTGCTCTATCAAACAAAAGACCAAGCCGCTCAAACAAAAATGGACACTGTTGAGCGTCATTCGTATTTACTTAACAGGCGCGTTCCATGAGCCAGGTACTGGCTCATGTATGGTGGTGGCAATTTTCAATAGCTACTGGGAGTCCGCTCAAGAAGACAATAATGCGATCACCTGATCTCTAACATCAGGAACGTCAAGTTTTTGGACCAAAACCAACCACGAGGTCTAATTCTACACCCTAAAAGGGAGAAATCTTTTAATAATTTCCTTTTAAATTACGGATATTTGAAGGTTTTCATTGCATTGTCGTCAGAATTATCCTCTTTTTTGGGGGCTGCATCGGCCCAAAAATTCCGCTTGGGTTTGTCTTGTTTTGGCTTATCCTGTGGTTTGGGTTCTTCGACTGCTTCAGCAACTGCGGCTGGCGCAGACGGAATGGCATCATGCGGGATCGCGTCATTTATCTGAGGCGCGAATTCATTCATCAACATTCTCACGGTTCCCAGTGTTGCATTGGATGAAACCACGACCACCCAATAGTATTGCCCGTCACCCAGGAATCGCGAGACGATGTAGGTTGTATCAGTAGTTACCAGGTTTTCATCCACTTTGCCGATGTATATCTTGGTGCTGATCTTTACGGCAAGCTTCATCACCTCTGCAAACCGTGCCGAGATATCGGCTGCATCGAAATTTGGATTTAACGAACCGCCGCCGATCGAAATCCCATCCATACCAACAACGTCAGTTGAGATAAAATCGCTGCCCAATTCATTGCGAAATTGATAGATAACCTGTTCAAGTTTATTCATGGTGTTCTCCCTTATCTAAAAACTGATCACAGATCAATGAGGCATCGCTTTCGCCAACCGTTCGACAAACATTTTACTCATCAATCTCATGTTTCCCAGATTGGCTGATTTCCGCTCAGTGGATATACCCAGGAAGTATTGCTTGCCAGGTAAAAACCGCATCAGAATATAGGATTTTTCGGTAGTGGTTAAGTTGTCTTCCAGGTTTCCGGCACCCAGTTTATCAGTTGAACCGCTAACCAGTTTTAGCAGCATCGCCATTTGGGCGCTGGCAAGTTCAGGGTCAGTATCACCAACAAATTTTGAGGCAAGATTGATTCCATCAATTCCCACGAGGAATGCCCCTCTGAAACCGGATACTTCGCCTGCAAGCTCTGTAAGAATTTCTTCAAATTTCTGTGTCATTCTGATCTCCTTTGATCCAGGTTCCTTTACAGGGTCGACTGCCATCTGAGCCAACTCGTTTTCGTCCAATCGACGGGCGCCTTCAAGAAGCAGACTTGGCCAACTTCGTTGGATTGTCGTTTCAGGCGGCTTGACGTCGTTTTCAAGGCTGAAATCACCTTCATTCCATCCCAACACTTGATACACAACTTCTTCACCTTTTTGACCACCTGAGACGGCATGCACAATCTGTCCGCCCAAGAAATAGATCTCGGCATTTTGACCTGCATGTTGAATTTTCAAGCACGCGATCTTTTGATCCACGCAATTGAGTTGGATCAGATCAGCCGCGGCCAAACCCGTCAAATTACCAGTCATACCCATAATTCATCTGCCTGTACTAATTCCAAATATTGCGAATTTCTGAGAGCGCGCGGTTGGTGATCCGCCTGTAGCTCTGATCGCGGTCGGTAACGATGACAGCCAGAATAAGCCGGTTTGAATCAATATTGAAAGGCCGGCAGATCAGATGCTGCCCATCTACATAACTGAAAGAGATCTCATCAATTTCATTCATACCCAATTGTTTGCTGACTTGCACAGCGGTTTTCTGCAAAAAAGCCACCACCGCGGATTGCTTTTCGGGATCAGCCCCGTTCGAAAAAGCAGAAGCGATCGGCAGCCCTTCCTTGTCAGTCAAAACAGACATCGGAAAATTCGCTTCGTGGTTCATTCGGTTTAGTATTTCTAAAAGAATATCCGCGCCTGATTTAGTCTCGTTTACCATTATTGATCCTTATACTATTGCAGTTCTTTTTGAACCTGAAAAATGACATCATTGACGATGCTTTTAAGTGTGTTAAAGACCCCTTCTCCATTGAATGCCACTGCCTCAAACTGGGGGAATTCCCCCACGCCGAGACTTTTTCGTAGATTAATGACAGGTACCGCATCGGCGAGATCCCGTTTGTTGTATTGCACCACCAGTGGAATCTTCCCGATCGGATGGTTCATCTCAGCCAACGCTGAGTCCATATCCAGCCACGATTCGAGGTTGTCACCAATTCGGGCGGCTGAAGAATCAGCCACAAAAACCACCCCATCCGCGCCGCGCAGTACCAACTTGCGGCTGGCCTTGTAATACTCCTGCCCGGGGACCGTATACAATTGAATGCAAGGAGCCATACCGCAAACCTTGCCAAGCTCAAATTGCATGAAATCAAAAAAAAGAGTGCGGTCTTCGTTGGTTTTTAAAGAAACCAGGTTGCTGCGGTTGTTGGGATCAATGCGCTTGTGGATCTGTTCGATGTTGGTGGTCTTGCCACTCATCGCAGGGCCGTAATACACAATTTTTAATCTCAATTGGCGTAATTGCCAGTTGATGTTCATGGCGCTTAATCCTTCCAAACTTGGTCAAGCGCATTGTTGATCATTTCATGCAGATTCGCATTTTCAGATTCAAATATTCGTCCGCCTGAAATTTCTTGAATTTTCGAAAGTGCCTCATTGATCTGAGAGGATGATTCGCGTACCAGATAACAAACCCATCCAAGCGGGACTGTGGCCGGGACGATATACAAAAGGATCAAATTGTGATTGACATCATACACGATCGTATTCATCTTTGATCCCTGACGGATGACCATTTGGTTTTCTTGATAGAGATTTGATATTCTGGCGATCTCTTCACTTGCCGCAAGGTCACTGGCAGTTAATGCCCCTAGCGCAACAAGGTCGATGCTTCCCCGCTCACCATGAAAAGAAATGACCTGTCCGCTGGTATCGATCAGCAGGATGAGCCTGGCTTGAGATTTCTCAAGTTGACTCGAAAGAATGGTATCGATCAGTTCTTCTTGTGACGGAATTATGGACATCCCACCTGTTAGTCGCATCGGATTCTTCATTTTATTATTCTTGAGCCTCAGTCTTCAAAAATATACTTCTAACAAAATCAGAAAAATAGCTCCGATTATTCACGATTAAAGGCCAATCATTTTGAACAATGAAGGGTTTACTTGCTCGTTAAGTATACGCCGAGATGCATAACCAAAACTTTACAAACTTGCAAAGGGCAAAGAGGTTTGTATCTTTGCCATTCGAAATAGGTGTACCTGTTACAAACTGGCAGAGATTTTGCATCCAGCAGGGTGTTGTTTACATGTTGAAATGGTAAACTTAGTTGATCACATACCAATAGCAGAGGTAAAATGTCGCAAAATACAGCCACAGCCATCGCCCACCCCAACATCGCTTTCATTAAGTATTGGGGGAACCGCGATCAAACACTGCGCCTGCCCGAAAACAGCTCCATTTCAATGAACCTTGAAGAGTTGGTTACCCGCACCCGTATTACCTTTGACCCTGCCTTTACCTCCGATATCTTTGATCTTAATGGGCTGAGACAATCCGGGCCGGCCCTGCAGAGAGTCACCTCTCAACTTAACGTCATCCGCGGCATTCGCGGCATTGCCACCCGTGCACATGTAATGAGTGAAAACAATTTCCCAGTTGGCGCCGGGATTGCGTCTTCCGCCTCTGCTTTTGCAGCCCTGACTGTGGCAGCGGTTAACGCCATGGGGCTTGAAATGAGTGAAAAAGATCTTTCACGCCTCGCCCGCCGTGGATCGGGTTCCGCCTGCCGCTCCATCCCCACCGGTTACGTTGAATGGTACCGGGGTACTTCCGACATGGATTCTTTCGCGGTGAGCATCGGCAAACCCAACCACTGGCACCTGGTGGATTGCATCACCGTGGTCACCGCCGCGCATAAAAAAACCGGGTCGAGTGAAGGTCATAAATTGGCCTCCTCCAGTCCTTTTCAGGCTGTGCGGATCGCTGATGCTGATCGCCGCATTGACCGCTGCCGTGACGCCCTGCTTGCCCGCGACTTTGAAGCCTTTGCCGAAATAATCGAAGAAGACAGCAACATGATGCACGCAGTCATGATGACCTCGCGTCCTGCCTTGCTCTATTGGGAACCAGCCACCATTGAGATCATGAAAGCCGTCCAGTCCTGGCGCAAAACGGGCATCCCCGCCGCGTATACCATTGACGCCGGCCCAAATGTGCACATCCTCTGCGAAGAGAGTGCCCTCGAAAACGTCAAACACCGGCTGGCCTCCATCCCTGGCGTCAAGGAAGTGCTCGTCGCACACCCTGGCAGCGGCGCTAAGATCGTCTAATTCATTTTTGTTTTCGTTAATGAATTTCAAATAAACAGGCCGATGAAATCCTTCTTCAAACCGGATATAATATTGGTCGTAAACCAATATGGTTTTGGAGATTGAATGACAACTCTTTGGAGCACTGTTTTAAACATACTTGAGTTCATCCTCGCCTTTGGCGCTTTGGTATTTTTGCATGAACTGGGCCATTTCATTGCGGCACGCACCAACAAAATTGAAGTGGAAGAATTTGGCTTTGGCTATCCCCCGAAAATAATCAAATTGTTCCGCGCTGGCGGCACCGATTTTACCCTCAACTGGATCCCCTTTGGCGGATTCTGCCGCATGAAGGGTGAGGCCGGAGACACCATGGAAGTGGGAAGCTTTCCCGCGGCGAATCCATGGCGACGGCTGGCCACCCTCCTGGGTGGGCCGGTCACCAACCTGTTGATCGGCATGCTTTTGATCGCCTTTCTCTTCACCCGCATGGGCGCGCCAGACTTGACCAAAGTAAAAATCGTCGATATTTCTGCAAACTCACCCGCTTCATCAGAATTGATGGTCGGCGATATCATTTCACAGCTTGATGGCCAACCTGT
>DAIEPS010000038.1 GCA_027348305.1 Anaerolineaceae bacterium
CAGCAGGGTCTGTATCTGTGGTTGAACGCCACGAAAAATGATGATTGGAGACACTGGTCTGTACAAGGTCGGGGTTGGCGAAATCACCACTGGTAACGAGTATGTCAAAAGTAAGGATGGCAAAAGTCCGTTCATGGATAGCCGAGGTATGGCGCACCAGGCCAGAGAAATCGCGTTTGCTGCTGGTTTCATAAGAAATGTCATAAGCGCGGCCGTTTTCAAGAGTGACATCATGAAATCCGTTTGAAGACATGGCCTGGTCAAAATTGACAGGCGCTTCAACCCCCAAGATCGTGGAAATCTTCTGCCAGTTACGCTGCACAAGGAGCACTGCCACAGCGAAGAGCAAGGCAAACAAGATGATCCAGAGCAGCCCTTCATATTTATTGGGCTGGGCAGGATCGCGATTTACGATGGGGTCTTGAGGATCATCCATATTTCAATTGTATTCTGGTTAAAAATTCGTGTATAATGCCCTTAACCAAGATGTCAGGAGGCAGGTATAAGTTTATCGCACCTTATTGAAATGGAAAGCCAAGCGCATGGACCGGAATACATTCCGGTTGACGAGGAAGAGGGTTCTTCACCGCGAGGTGGAGTTAACCGGCAACAGCCGGGAAAATCGAAAGATCAGCGGAAGCCCTCCTGACCCAAACAGGTCTGCACTTTCCAACACACAAAACAAAATTTAATAGAAGACTGGTGGTTACCGGTCTGTCGGTGACGTATCGGCACTGCTGCCGGATCGTCAATGTTGTTTACTCATGGAGGCTTTCATGTGTGGAATTGTTGGCTACATAGGCAATCAAAATGCCACGACAATTGTTTTAACTGGATTAAAGAAACTTGAATACCGCGGATACGATTCTGCCGGACTGGCGGTAATCACGAACGGACATATTGAAGTCAGGCGGGATGCCGGCAAGCTGGCGAACCTTGAACTGCTGGTGCAGAATCAACCCATTGTGGGTAAGATCGGCATCGGACATACCCGCTGGGCAACCCACGGCGAACCCTCCGCGCGCAACGCGCATCCGCATCTGAGCACGACCGGTGAAGTGGTGGTTGTGCATAACGGGATCGTGGAAAACTTCATCGAACTTAAAGAAGAATTGGTTCAAAAGGGCATTGAATTTCAATCTGACACAGATACTGAAACGATCGTGCACCTGATCGACCTGTATATGAAGTTGGGCCAGAACCTTGAAACGGCCGTCAGAACCACTTTATCCAGATTGAAGGGCGCTCACGGTGTGGTAGTCATGTCCACGCTCGAGAAAGACAAGATCATCGCGGCACGCATCGGTAATGCCGGCGGGGTCGTGCTTGGATTGGGCGAGGACGAAAACTTCATTGCATCCGATATCCCCGCCATTTTGGAACACACGCGAAAACTGGTCTTCCTGGAAAGCCGACAGATGGCCGTGGTGACCCGCGAGGGCATCGAGATCAGCACGATTGAAGGCAAGAAAGTCAGCCCGCAGATTTCTTCCGTAGCCTGGGACCCCGTGTCAGCGGAAAAGGGAGAATACCGGCACTTCATGCAGAAAGAAATCCACGAGCAGGTGCGCGCGCTTACCGATACATTGGCGGGGCGGGTGGATTTTGAGGAGGGCAGCATCCGTCTGCCGCAGCTCAACCTGACTGCTGAAAAAGCGAAGAAAATTGAGAAGATCGTGATCACGGCCTGCGGAACGGCATCAAATGCAGGCATGGTCGGCAAACTGTTGATCGAACGCATTGCGCGCATCCCAACCACCTGCGAGATCGCATCTGAGTTCCGCTATTCTGATCCGCTGGTGGACGAGAATACCGTGGTGCTTTCCATCAGTCAATCGGGCGAAACCGCCGACACGCTGGCAGCCATGGAAGAAGCGCGCAAACACGGTTCGACCACCTGGTCCATTGTGAATGCCATCGGTTCACAGGCCATGCGCATTTCTGACGGATTCATCTCAATGCAGACCGGGCCGGAGATCGGCGTGGCCTCGACAAAAGCCTTTACCGCACCGCTGGTGGATCTATACATGCTGGCCGTGCTGCTGGCTGACCTGCGCGGAACTATCACAGCCAAGGAACGTAAGGCACTGGTGGATGACCTGCGCCTGATCCCCGAACTGGTGGGGGAATGCCTTGACCGTGAAGCCGAAGTGGAAGAAGTTGCTCATTATTTAAAAGAAGCTCGCGACATGCTTTACTTGGGCCGCGGGATCAATATGCCCATCGCTTATGAGGGTGCTTTAAAGATGAAAGAGATCTCTTACATGCACGCCGAAGCCTACCCGGCAGGGGAGATGAAACACGGGCCTATCGCGCTGGTGGATAAGGAAATGCCTGTGCTGGCTATCTGCACCAAGGATCCGTGGTACGAGAAGATGATCAGCCAGATCGAGCAAGCCAAAGCCAGGGGCGGCATTGTGATCGCAGTGGCGACGATCGGTGACGAACGGGTTGCTTCTCTTGTAGATCGGGTGCTCAGGGTGCCTGACGCGCCATGGATGCTCAGCCCGGTGGTGACGGTCATCCCGCTGCAGATTCTGGCCTATCACATCGCGAGACTAAGAGGGCTGGATGTGGATCAACCGAGAAACCTGGCAAAATCGGTCACAGTCGAATAAACAGCAAAAATCCGTTGGTTCATGAACCAACGGCTTTTTCTTTCATTTGCGAGATCAACTGCCTGACCACTTTTTTTGAAAGGGCAGGGACTTTAATCAAACCGGATATGTTTTCATGAAGTAATGTGATTTTGGGACCTGAGCGTGTAGCGATCCATGTGGTTCTGACGCCGATACCATCGAGGTAACTGACTGCCTGATTCATGCGTGAGGCGGACGAGTATCCTCGCGGCTGAAAATTTGCCATCAGGGCATTGACGATCAAATCAATAAATTCCAACTCCTTTTCGTGATCCAGATCATTAATGTTCAAAAATCCAATTAATCCGGCGACCAACCCCTTGACCAACGGCTCAGGGGTCTTTTGGATAACCTGAAACCTGGCTGCGGGCCTTCCAGGGGCGTCTGAAGGGTTCGCCAGGAGCCTTTCTACGCGATTTTGCGCGAGTAATTGATCCATTTGCTCACGTATATCCGCTTTGGTGCGTTCCAGGGCAACAGACAGTTCTGCCACGGTTGAGGGTCCGTGTGTTTCAAGGTAGTTGAGGATGTTTTGAGAGGTTTTCATAATAATTAAGCATGATATTACTTGCTTAATTATATCTCTTGCGCTGTTCATATTCAACAGGCAATATATAATATCCTTAATTAAGCAAGAAAAAACCTGCTTAATTAAATGCTTGACTTTGCTAAAAGGCCGGCTAAAATTAATTGAGGTGTTTTTGGGCGAAAAAGGAAGGATATTATGGCTGAAAATGATCTGAACAAACCTGAAATCGATATGCCTGCTGAATTGAGACAGCAGATTGCTGTCACCACACTGGACCGAATCTACAACTGGAGCCGCAGCAATTCTCTCTGGCCGATGATGTTCGGCCTGGCCTGCTGCGCGATCGAGATGATCTGTACGGCTGCCAGCCGCTATGATCTGTCGCGCTTCGGCATGGAAGTGATGCGTCCCAGCCCCAGGCAGGCGGATGTGATGATCGTCTCGGGCACAGTGACCAAGAAGATGGTGCCGCAGATCGTGCGACTTTACAATCAAATGTCCGAACCAAAATACGTGATCGCGATGGGCGCGTGCGCTTCAGGCGGCGGTCCATTCAAAGAGGGCTACAACGTAGTCCCCGGCGTGGATAAATTCATCCCGGTGGATGTTTACGTGGCGGGATGCCCGCCGACGCCACAGGCGCTGCTGCACGGGTTAATCACACTTCAGAAGAAGATCGAAGGAGAGCATATTCCCAATACGCGGTGGTATAAAAAGGGCGAAGTTGAGGCCATCCCGGTGCCCATACTTGGCCCTGATCTTTTTGACCCGCGCAACAGTGAATTGATCAATTCTGAAACCCACAAACCCTTGCCTGTGGTTGAAACGATCGTCGAGGGAGGAGAAACCGCATGAGCGAGCAAACCGCAATCCAACCTTTGTATGCCAAATTGATGGAGAAATTCCCCGAATCCGTGGTGATGGACGAACGCCCTGGTTTCGGCGGGATTGTGGTCCAATCATTGAACCTGGTGGAAGTTGCACAGGAACTGCGCGACAACCTGGGCTACGACTATTTGTCCTCGGTGACTGCTGCGGACGACTTCCCTGAAGAACGCCTGGAAGTGATCTATCATCTGTTTAAAAGCGTGGGCGGAGCACCGGCATTGCTCAAAGTCTTTTTGGGACGAACCGAGCCGGTTGTGCCTTCGCTGACTCCTTTGTATCCCGGTGCGGAGCTGCAGGAGCGCGAAGTGTGGGATCTCTACGGGATCCGCTTCGCAAATCATCCAGACCTGCGGCGCATATTGCTGTGGGAAGGTTTTGATGGGTTTCCGCTGCGTAAAGACTGGAAGGAACCTTTGTATGAGGAAGATGTAAAACCTTATAAATCAAGGTGGCCTGAAGGTAAAGGCGAGCGTAAAGAACTTTTGAATCCCTACAAAGATAATGTGCAGTATCCGCGTGAATTTGACCCAAGCACATGGACGGGTGATGTGGACCAGGCCATGTATAAGAGTTTGGAGATATCGGATGATGGAAATTCACGTGCGCTCAAAACTGACCAATTGGTAGTCAACCTGGGTCCGCAGCACCCCTCAACGCACGGCGCCTTCCGCATGGCGGTGGTGCTGGAAGGCGAAACCATCGTTAATCTCAAGCCAGTGGTGGGCTACCTGCATCGCAACCATGAGAAGATCGGCGAACGCAACACCTGGCTGCAGAACATGCCCTATACCGACCGCCTGGATTACCTGGCTCCGATGAGCAACAACTTTGGCTACGCCATCACGGTGGAAAAATTGATGGGCATTACACCCCCTGAACGCGCGGAATATATCCGCGTGATGATGGCAGAATTGACGCGCATCGCCAGCCATACCATGGTCACGGGTTTTCTGCTGAATGACCTGGGTGCTTATTTCACACCCGCATTGTATGCACTTGAAGAACGTGAATTGATCCTGGATATCTTTGAAGAAGTTGCCGGCTCACGGATGATGGTCAACTACTTCCGTTTTGGCGGGGTTGCGCGGGATGTTTCGCCGGAAGTGCTCAAAAAAATCAGACACCTGGTATATAACAGGCTGCCGCGAAAGATCGACGAATTGGATAAATACATTGCGCAGAATGAAATTGTAAAAGTCCGATGCGAAGGCGTAGGTGTGCTTTCTGCGGATGACGCGATCGCGTTTTCGACCACCGGGCCGAACCTGCGAGCCTCAGGTGTGCCTTATGACGTGAGGCGTGCCGACCCCTACAGTATCTACGAGAGCCTTGATTTCGATGTTTGCACCAGGGATCACGGCGATGTGTTCGACCGCTATCGCGTGCGTATAGATGAGATCAGGCAGAGTATTCGTATCTTGAAACAGGTGCTGGAGCGCATTCCTGAGGGACCGATCATGGCAGGCAAACCCCAATACCTGGCAAAAGTACCGGCGGGCGAAGCCTACGGCCGTGTGGAGGGTCCGCGCGGTGAACTGGGATTCTATGTTGTCTCGGATGGCAAACCGAATCCCAAGCGCTATCACGTGCGCGCGCCATCCTTTATCAACCTGACCAGCCTGGCGCAAATGTGCAAGGGCGCCAAGGTGGCGGATGCTGTTACCATTTTAGGCGCCGTGGATATCGTCCTTGGCGAAGTGGATCGCTAGGCGGAGGCATAAATGAATGGACTAGGAATATTCAAGGGTTTACTCATCACCCTGAAACACTTTTTTGATACCTACCTTGCCGATTTTTTGCACAGGCAAAAGAATCTGCCGCTGGAAGATAAGAGAGGCATGGTTGATTCTTCCGGTTTGTTTACCGTTCAATACCCTGAAGAAGTAATTGAATCGCCCGAAGAATTCAGAGTCGTGCCGTTCCTTGTGTATGAAGCCGGCGAGAACGGTGAACGCAACTATCGCTGTACCTCGTGCGGTATTTGCTCAAAGGTATGTCCGACGCAGTGCATCTATATCACGCGCAAGAAAGATCCTGAGACGGGAAAACCCATCCCATCACCTGAAGCTTTTTATATTGATACAGATAAGTGTATGAACTGCGGTTTCTGTGCTGAATTCTGCCCGTTTGACGCGATCAAGATGAACCACGATTTTGAGATGTCCACTTACGTTCGCGGTGAGACGCATATTTTCAATAAAGAGAAGTTGGGAAAACCGGTCGAATACTATGCTAAAATTCGTCCTGTTAATTATGCTCTCGAAGAGGCAGAGAAGGCTGCTAAAGCTGAGAAAACCACTGCCGCTTAACTTGATGAAAGCAGCTTATGTTCAATACTGACACTGAAATGTTGTTCCCGATACGCGTGATTCCCTCCCTGGAGGATATGCGCGGGCAGGAATGGCAGTCACTGATCGAGCATCTCTCGAATGAACAGACAGAAGACAATGAAAAGATCGCGCTGACCGCATTGATCGTCAAGCTGGCCGGATGCGCGGGCTGTAATACGGATTCGTTCCGTGCAATGAAAGGTTGCACGCAATGCGCGCGTTTGATCATCAAACGCTTCAAAGGCAGCGATGCTGACCTGATCCGCAGTTATCAAGATTGTCAAAAAGAAGTGAACAGTTACTTATCCAAACGGGATCAGTAGACCCTGATCAAAAGGAAATAATGACAACCAAAGAAGCAGTAATCGCCGCGCTCGGCGGCGTCATTGAACCTGAATTGCATAAAGACCTGATCACCCTAAAAATGGTGGAAGATCTAGAGATCAAGGGCAGTGAGGTGTCTTTTAAGATCGTTTTGACCACGCCAGCCTGCCCATTGGTGGAAAAGATCAGGAATGATGCCACCAAGGCTGTAAAAGCGCTGGAGGGTGTCTCAAAAGTAACCATTGAGATGGATTCTCGTGTGGCTTCTGATGGACAGGCACGCGAAATGCTCAAACTGCCCATCAAAAATGCCGTGGCCATCGCTTCTGGTAAAGGCGGTGTGGGAAAATCCACGGTGGCGGTAAACGTGGCTGTTACATTAGCCGCAAAGGGCGCGCGGGTAGGGTTGCTGGATGCCGACATCTACGGGCCGAATATCCCCACCATGATGGGGGTTGAAAGGCTCCCCAATCCCGTTAACGGCCGTCTGATGCCTGCGGAATCGTTTGGTGTCAAGATGATGTCCATCGGTTTCATGGTCGCTCCCGGCCAGCCGCTCATCTGGCGTGGACCGATGCTGCACACTGCCATCCGCCAGTTTCTGGCCGATGTGGAGTGGGGTGAGCTGGATTACCTGATCATAGATCTTCCGCCTGGCACGGGAGACGCGCAGCTCAGCCTGATGCAGAACCTTCCGCTGAGCGGGGGCGCGATCGTTACGCTGCCACAACTCGTCTCTCTTGAAGATGCCGGCCGCGGATTGCAGATGTTTAAAGAATTAAAGGTGCCAGTATTGGGCGTGGTTGAAAATATGAGCTATCTGGCCATGCCTGATGGCAGTAAAATGGATCTATTCGGAACTGGCGGCGGGCAAACGCTGGCTGAAAAAATGGATGTTCCGTTCCTGGGCAGCATCCCCATTGACCCGCAGGTCCGCATTGGCGGAGACAGCGGAAATCCAGTGACACTGGCCAAGCCTGAAAGTGAAGTCGCCAAAGCATTAGTAAGTGTTACTGAGAAAATTGCTGCACAGGTCAGCATTACGGCTTATGCCCAGGCACAGAAAGAGGCAGTCTCGTGACCGATCAAACACAAACTTCACCCAGTATTGTCGGGGTCCGTTTTTCAAAGGTAGGAAAGATCTACCATTTTGATGCAAGAAAGATTGAGGAATTAAGATTGGGGGATGTGGTTGTGGTTGAAACCAGCCGTGGATGGCAGCTAGGCGAGGTCGTCGTGATGGTGTCTGACCCTGTGGTGCCGCCTGAAGGTACATGGAAGACCCTTGACAGGCTTGCCACACCCAAAGATCTGATGCAGCGTCAAAACTGGCAAGCCAGAGAGCTGGATGTGGTTGAAGTCGCCAGGAAACGATTAAAAGAATTGCGTTTGCAGGGCGTGAAGATCATCTTCAGCGAATACAGTTATGACGGCACGAAGCTGACCATCTTCTTCAGCAGTGACTCAGAAGACAAGGTGGACCTCAAATCGATGCGCTCGGATATGCAGCGTGTCTACGCACCGGCACAGGTTGAACTGCGGCAGATCGGTCCGCGCGACGTGGCCAAAGTATTGGGCGGCATGGGGGCATGCGGACTTGAAACACGCTGCTGCTCAAAATTCATCACTGAATTCAGCTCCATATCCATCCGCATGGCCAAGGAGCAGGGCATTTCGCTGACACCGACAGAGATCACCGGCATGTGCGGCAGGCTGCGCTGCTGTTTGATCTATGAATATGAGAATTATGTGGAAGCCCGCAAACTGTTTCCCAAGAAGAACAAACGGGTCATCACCCCGGACGGAACAGGCAAGGTCATTGATGTCTCACCGATCCGCGAGATGGTACTGGTTGAACTGCCCGAGATCGGGCGCAAGGAATATCACAAGGATGTCTTGAAACCCGCCGACGAACTGGAAGCGCTGGAAAACAAGGCTCAACAAACTGGCGGAGGTCATGGTGGCGGCGGATGTGGACAGTGTCAAAGACGTTAAATATCCTCCTGTTTTAGAGGATTTTGAAGGTTGGAACGAGAAGAAAAGAATCCTGGTCATCCTGGCGCATCCGGATGACCCTGAGTTTTTCATGGGGGCGACGCTGTCGCGCTGGGGGGCACTGGGTCATGAGATCCGCTACTGTCTGCTGACCACCGGTCAAAAAGGCTCACAGGATGTGGATCAGAAGCCGGAAGTTCTGGCGGCGTTGCGTAAAACGGAACAGCAAAACGCTGCCAACATTCTGGGTGTGAAAAGCATCGAATTTCTCGATTATGTGGATGGCGAGGTCATCCCAGACCTGGAGATGCGCAAGAAGATCGTGCGCGTCATTCGCAGATATAAACCGCAAATCGTGGTCAGCAGCGATCCGCTGAATTACTTTCCAGGGGATAACCGGGTGAATCATCCAGACCATCGGGCGGCGGGGCAGGCGGTTTTGGACGCGGTTTTCCCGGCTGCCGGAAACCCGATGTTCTTTCCCGAATTGATCAGTGAAGAAGCACTTATGCCGGTAAACGTGGCTGAGTTATGGTTCTCCATCCCGGCCGAAGCCAATCTTGTAGTGGACGTAAGCCGGTATTTTGACGAAAAGATCAAAGCCATCCTTTGCCACCGGTCCCAGATCAATATGGATGTCAAGAAGTTCGAAGAAATGATGAAAACACGCTGGGTAACAGTCAATGAGCAGTGGCAACAGGTTTACCTTGAGCGGTTCAGAAGGATCGTATTTGGATAAAGGCATATAATCAGATTAATAGTATTAATATTGATTACATTTGTCATTATTGACCATTTCGGAAGACTTGTTATACTCTATTTGTCTGAATAATCGGATGATTAGGGTATATTTTTATGGAAACCACACAAAAACGTTACCAAATTTCTGAACTGCTTAAATACCTGGCTTCGCTTCCAGAAGACGAGAATACGCGTATCCCACCTTTGGCAGAATTGAGCCAGATATTGGGTATCAGTGTTGCCAGTTTGCGCGAACAGTTAGAAGTTGCGCGCATGATGGGCATTCTGGAGATCAAGCCCAAAGCCGGGATCAAGAAGAACCAGTATCAACTTAAACCAGCGCTGCTTGCCAGCCTATCTTACGGTGTGGAAGTCAATAATCGTTTGTTCTGGCAGGTTGCTGACATGCGCAAGCACCTTGAAGCCGCTTACTTTATCGATGCGGTTCAAATGCTTTCGACAGCCGATAAAGAAGAACTCTCAGCACTGGTAAAAAAGGCGCAGCAAAAGTTGCGCAGCATCCCCAGTCAACTGCCAAATGCGGAACACCGCCAATTTCACCTCACCATGTACCGGCGTTTGAGCAATCACATGGTGTATGAATTCCTTGAAACTTACTGGGACCTTTACCGACTTACCGGCATGGATGTTTACACGGATATCAACTATGTAGACCGGGTCTGGCAGTACCACGGACGTATCGTGGAACAGATCAAAAACGGCAATTACACACAGGGAATGCAGATCCTCCTGGAGCACATGGATCTGATCAGCCAGCGTGAAAGACCTGCGCCGCGGCTATCATTCGAATAACTCAAAACTTGAGATACGGAGACTGTTATCAAGATGAGCCAAAAAGAATTAGTGGTAAATGATTTCTGCATCACCTTCAGCACAGTTAACGGATCGGGCAGCGCAACTGCCAACACCACCCTGATGAGAGCCCTGTTTAAAATGGGCATTCCAGTATCCAGTAAAAATATCTTTCCTTCCAATATTCAAGGTTTACCCACCTGGTATACCTTGAGGTTGAGCAAAGACGGCTACATGGGCAGGGTTGAGCAGGACGATATCATCGTTGCCATGAATCCCACGACTTTACACAAAGAAATGCAATATCTCGCACCTGGCGGGGTATTCCTGTTGCCGGATGACTTCAGTTTTGAGAGCACGCGCGACGATATTATCATTTACCGCATGCCGGTCAAAAAACTGGTTAAAGACGCGGAAGTGCCTCCAAGCTTGCGGGATTACATCTCAAATATGGTCTATGTCGGTGTTCTCAGCTTCCTTTTGGGTATCGAACTGGAATTGATCCACCAGGCGCTCGATTTTCAATTCAAAGGGCGGTTGAAACCGATCGACCAGAACTATCAGGTCGTTGAAGCAGCCTATTTATGGTCAAAACAAAACCTCACAAAAACAGACCCCTACAAAGCTGAAAAAATGCACGGCACCGATGACTGCATCATGACCGACGGCAACACAGCCGCCGCGTTGGGATCCATTTTTGGCGGGGTGCAATTCACGGGATGGTACCCGATCACACCCGCCACCAGCCTGGCGGAGTCGCTGATGGAATACCTGCCGAAATACCGGGTGGACCCGGAAACAGGAAAAGATACTTTCGCAGTGGTGCAATCTGAAGATGAACTAGCTGCGATCGGCATGGCTATCGGTGCCGGTTGGGGTGGACTGCGTTCCATGACCTCCACTTCGGGACCCGGGCTTTCGCTTATGTCTGAATACATTGGTCTGGCCTATTACGCTGAGGTTCCTGTTGTCATCTGGGATGTGCAGCGAGTAGGACCGAGCACGGGTATGCCCACACGTACCGCACAGGGCGACCTGACCCAGGCCAATTTCATCAGCCACGGCGACAAGAACATGGTCATCCTGATCCCAGGCTCGATCCAGGAATGTTTTGAATTCGGCTGGCGGGCGTTTGATATTGCAGAAAGGCTGCAAACCCCTGTGATCGTGCTTTCTGATCTCGATTTCGGCATGAACATGTGGACAAGTAAAAAATTCGAGTATCCAGACCAACCCATGGACAGAGGCAAGGTGTTGTGGGAAGGCGATATGGAAGAATTCCTGGCCAAGCACGGCGGTGAATGGGGTCGTTACCGTGATGTGGATGGGGACGGAATTCCGTGGCGCACGCTGCCGGGCAACACGCATCCCAAATCGGCCTATTTCGCTCGTGGCACCAGCCATAACGAAGATACCGGCTATACGGAAGACCCCGAAAAATGGGAAACCATCTTCAATCGTATAGCCAACAAATTTGAGACAGGAAAACAGTACCTGCCCAGGGCAGTGGCTGACGAAAGCCAACACGCAGCACTTGGGATCATAGCCTCAGGGTCAGCGGACCCGGCCGTGCAGGAATCCCGCGATATGTTGGTTAAAAAAGGCATCAAGACGGATTATCTGCGCATCCGCAGCCTGCCATTCG
>DAIEPS010000039.1 GCA_027348305.1 Anaerolineaceae bacterium
TCCGATGCGCAGGTAAAGGTCGATCAAGGTCGCGCGCGTGGTGGAATCCAACGGTTCCAGACTGCGCAATTGTTCAAGGATCTTAATCGCCTGTTTCAGATCCAGGCTTTGCAGTTCGATATATGCCAGCTTGTTCAGAATTTGCACAGCCCAGGTGCGTGAAGTGACTGTTTTTTGCGAGAGGGATAAGGCTTTTTGATAATCAACCCTGGCCAGGTCCAGCTCGGCCAGCAGGTAGTGAACATTGGCAATATCCATATATTGCTGCACGGCTTCATCCATGCGGTTTGATGAGATCAACAAGTCGATCAACATATCTCTAACAGAAAGATCCATGGGGGCAAGTTTTGCCACGCGGGTCAGCAGTCTCACCGCCTGGTTGGTTTCACCTCTCACATTGTAGAGATAGGCCACCAGGTTGAACTTTTCAACCGCTTCGTGGATGCGGCCTTCCATGATGAGCAGTTCACCGATCTGAACGTGCAACGGCAGGTAGGTGGGCGCATGGGTGAGGGCGTAAAATGCCTCTTCCATGGCTGTGCGGATCTTGCCTTCTGCAGCCAATTGTTTGATCAGGGCAAGCGCTTCGATCACCTGGCTGTTCGTGGTTTCGAGCAGCATTTCTGCCAGCGGGATCGGCGGGCTGCCTTCGGGTTGATGTGGCAATTGCCGGCGCGCTTCTTTCAGATACTCACGCCAATCGGTTCGCATTAGCTGTGCCTGGATCGTCTTGGTGATATTGACAAGCTCTTTTTCCTCTTTGACCCGTTCGTGTGCTTCAATGATGGGTTCATAAAGTTGGGTGAGTTCCGTTTCCAGTTCGCGGGGTACTGAAAGTACATCCGCCAACTTTAAGGCTTGAAGCGCATAGGCGCTGGAGTCTTTAAGCTGGCCGGCTTTTTCCTGGATTTGAGCCATCAATAAATTTGAAGCCAGCGCATAGGCCGGGTTTCTCACGGCTTTCTGTAAATGAACAAGCGCTTTTTGCGGGCTGGATTCATAGGTCAGCAAGGCGAGCACATATTCTGCGGCAGAAAGGTTGAGTCCGAGGTCAATGGCTCGTTCCAGTTCCACGGCAGCTTCGTCATCTTTACCTGCGGTCTGCAGATCTATGGTGCGGCTGAGATGGGTGCGTGCACGTGACCGTTCAGCATCCTTTGAAGACAGGTCGCCGGTTCCGCGCAGAAGGTGGATCTGGCGGCGCAAGGGCACTTGTTCGTCTGGTTTGGCTGCTTCTGTTTGATCGAACAGCATTCCAGCCAGCTCTTTCAAGGCAACCAGGCGTGCTTCGGTAAGCGGATCGTATTTCGGCAGCACCTCGGGCTCTTTTGAAAGTGCATCCGTTTGTTTTAATGGCTCCATGACCACAGGGCCTGTTCCGGCGTTGACGGGTTTGGGCAGCATCATCTGTTGGCCGGTTTTGAGCTGCATCATTGCATTCTGGGCAGCCTGGTTGTGGGGTTCAAGCTGGATGGTGTATTGCACCACCTGGCTGGCTTTGGAGGGGTCTCCGCTGAACTGCATTAATGCGGCAACGAACAGGTATTCGGTGACGGATTCGGTTTTCAATCCCATCTTGTCGTAGATCATGGCCAGGCGCATGCGCACCGTCTGGTTATTTGGGTCCAGCCGGATGGCTTCTTTAAAAGCGGCGATTGCGTGTTCAGCATCGCGGGCTTTGAGCTGTTTTTCGCCGCACTGCATGAAGGCTTTTACCGCTTCGATGATCGAGCCGGTGCGTTCAAAGATGCGGCCCATTTTTTCAAAGGGCATTGGGTCATCTGGCGTCAGGCTGGAACAGCGTATGTAAAACTTCAACGCTTCATCATATTGTTCCAATTGATAACAAGCCAGCCCGGCACTGGCAAGTGCCATGGCATCTTGTGGGTTTTCAAGCAGAGCCAGGCGGTAGCATTCGAGAGCTCTGGCCCAATCTTGTTCCCAGGCAGCCGTGTGCCCCTGGCTCATTAAAGTTTGAAATTGGGCGGATTCTTGGCTCATGGTCACTCTTTCAAGGGTTCGTTAGTCTGTTAACACTTGCATGCTTCCCCAATTGACGCCGCTTCTGGCTTCAGTAAGCAGGGGGATGGACAACTTGTAGGCTTCAGACATTACTGTTCGAACTACTTTAGCAGTATCGGCCAATTCGCTTTCAGGTACATCCAATACCAGTTCATCATGTACCTGCAAGAGGATCTTGGCCTGCAGTTTTTTGGATTTAAGAGTGGGCGGCAGGTGGATCAATGCCAGCTTCATGATATCCGCGGCGGTGCCCTGGATGGGCGCGTTGATGGCCTCGCGTTCTTCACGGTTTTTCATATTGATGTTAACCGGGTTCGCCAGGTTGGGGAAGTAGCGACGGCGTCCAAGCATGGTTTCGACGTACCCCTGGCGGGTGGCCAGCACGCGGATGTTATCCAGGTAGCTCTTTACCCCAGGGAAGTTCTCGAAATAACCTTTGACAAAATTCTCAGCCTCACCGAGGGTCAGATCGGTGGATCGGCTTAAGCCAAAGGCGCTCATGCCGTAGATCAGGCCAAAATTGATGGCTTTTGCGTGGCGTCGCTGGTCTTTGGTGACTTTTTCAAGCGGGATGCCGTTGATGGCGGCGGCTGTCGCGGCGTGGATGTCCTGGCCGGCGCGGAAAGCGTTTAGCATGGCCTCGTCGCCTGACATGTGCGCCACAATGCGCAGTTCGATCTGCGAATAATCCACCGACAGCAGTACACAGCCGGGGGAAGCCTTGAATCCAAGGCGCACCTGGCGCCCAATTTCTGTGCGGGTGGGGATATTTTGCAGGTTGGGATCCGAAGACGCCAAGCGCCCGGTCACCGACCCGGTTTGATTAAAGTTGGTATGCACCCTGCCTGTGCGTGGATTCACCTGCAAGGGCAGAGAATCCAGATAAGTTGATTTTAGCTTGGACAATTCGCGGTATTCCAGCAGAAGGTCCACAACCGGGTGTTTGCCGCTCAGTTCGTCCAGCACGGCCGCCGAAGTGGAAAAATGTCCGCTCGAGGTCTTTTTGTTGCGGTCAGGCGGGATCAGCCGGAGGGTTTCAAACAGCACTTTTGATAGCTGCTGGGTCGAGTTGAGGTTGAATGGATAGCCGACCGCTTGATATACCTGGTCTTCGATTTCACGTAGCCTGAGGTTCATCTCTGCACTGAATTTCTTGAAGAATTCAGTATCCAGCAGAATGCCGTGCCTTTCCATCTGCATCAATACCGGCACCAATGGCATTTCGATCTCTTTGAAGATCTGGGTGCATTTTCGGTCTTCCATCTTCTTCTCGACCAGCGGAGCCAGCCTGAAGGTGACTTCAGCATCCGCGGCGGCATAAGGTGCTGCAGATTCGACCGGTACCTGGTCCATTGTGATTTGGGTCTTGCCTTTGCCGATCAGTTCTTCAATATGGGTCATGCTGGCATTGAGGTATTCACCGGCCATGTCTTTAAGCCCAAGGGAACGTGAAGAGGGATCGATCAGCCATTCGGCCAGCATGGTGTCAAATGAAAGTGGTGATACCTCAAGGCCGTAATTGCCAAGCACCAGGGCATCGTATTTGATGTTGTGTCCGATCTTAGCAATTTTGGCATCGGTGAAGGCAGGTTTGAGCGCCTCAATAACCTCGGGGATGGGCAATTGTGCGGTCAAGCCTGTATGCCCCACCGGGATGTAATACCCTGTACCGTCCTTTACGGACACAGAGATCCCCACCAGGTCAGCCTTGAGCGGATCGGTGGAAGTAGTCTCGGTGTCAAAAGCGATTTTTGGAGAAGAGGCCAGCAACCCGGCCAATTCGCTCAGTTTTTCAGGTGTGTTGACGATGATGGTTTCCAGCGAGTATTGAGAAGGGACTCCGATCTGCTGGACATCGCTGGCAAAGAGATCCATCTGTCCCTTGGGTGCGGCTTTCACAAACGGGGCCGCAATGGTATGCAGACGGGTGATCAGAGTGCGGAATTCCAGTTCTCTAAAGAGCGCTTCTACCGCCGGCACGTTGATGTGATCGGTCTTGGCATCTTCAAGTTTCAAGGTGACGCCCACGTCCGTTTTGATCCTGGCCAGGGTCTGGCTCATATAAGCGGATTCTTTGCCTTCGGCGATCTTGATTCCCATCTTACCGGGGATTTCGGAAACGTGGGCATAAATTTCATCCAGGGTCTTGTATTGCTCCAACAGGCTTATTGCAGTCTTCTGACCCACCCCAGGCACGCCGGGGATATTGTCTGAAGTGTCGCCGACCAGGGCTTTGTAATCCACGACCTGGTCAGGGTTCACGCCCAGGTAGGCCTTAACGTCTTCGGCGTTATAGTTCTTGGCTTCTGAAATTTTGGTGCCAGAAAGGGCCACCACGATGCGGTCGTTGACCAATTGCAGCAGGTCGCGGTCGCCGGTAATGATCTTGACCCCGAATCCCTGTTCCACGGCCTGGTAGGCAATGGTGCCAAGGACGTCATCGGCTTCGAAACCCTCCTGTTCAAGGCGGGGCAGGTGAAATGCGTCTACCAATTGGCGTATGCGCTCAATTTGCGGACGCAGGTCGTCAGGCATCTTGGCGCGCGTGGCTTTATAGCCGGTGAATAGATCGTTGCGGAAGGTTTTGCCCGTATCGAAAGCAACTGCCAGGTATTCAGGTTTTTCCTGTTCGAGCAGGCGCATCATCACATTGGCGAAGCCTAAGATCCCGGCGGTGGGTTCGCCAGATTTCGTCTGTAAACGTTCACTTCCGGCGCCGGCGGTAAGAGCAAAGTAAGCACGATAGGCGAGGGCATGTCCGTCGATTAAATAAAGTACTGGGGGCATAGTTGCTTATCCTTTAATGGCAGAATCAGGAGGCGGTCGCTTCAGGGGTCTTCCAGGCATTGGTGACAAATTCGAAGATCAAATTAGCCGGGGGTGGTTCTGACCCGCTGACCGCCATAAATTTGGAGGACCAGAAATCGTTTGATGTTTTCTTCTGTGCGATCTCAGGGAATTTGGCAAAGATGAGATTCGATGTAAGAGTACGCACCTCTTGCATGATCCGATGCGGACAGGTGCCCAGCGGCACCGCCGCTGACCAGAGCAGATACTGCGGACGAACGGTGATGCCGGTCATGTGCCAGCCTTGGTCTTCGTGAATATCAGGCATGGTGGCGCTGAGCTTTTCAGAAAGTTCGCGGGCCAGGAACTGATCACGGTCATCCGGGATGAGCACACAGGTGAAATTGAAACGAAACTCTTTTAAACTGGGGATTGCGGGCGGAGCTGCCGGTTCTTCCAATGCGGCTGGTTCGGATAATGCATGCATCTCTGGCTCCAACACAGCCGGCGCGGCATTTGGTTCTGGTGGTGGAGGGGGCGTGCTTTCTGTTTGAGGGGTGACTGCGCTCAATACTTCGGCAAAAGAGGTTGGAGCCGATTGAAGTGCCTCAATGGGGGCAGCCACCTCAGGTTCAGTTGCACTGACGGGCTGTTCCGTCACCGGTTCAGGCACAGGTACAGCCATGGTTTCAACAATTGGTTCTGCAACGCCGGCTGTGACGGGTTCAACAACGGTATTAATTGCAGGTTCCATGGATGGTACCGGGGGAATCTCAGAGACTGTTTCAACTTTGGCTTCTTCCACTTCCCACGGGAGTTCAAAATCAATTTCTGGCAGCGGTTCTGAGGCGACTGCTGCGTTTACCGTGTTGACTTGTACTGCGGCTGCTGCGGTCGTTTCCGCGGTTGGGAGGGGTTCGGCTGCAGTGGATTGTGGCTCAACCGCAGGCAATTGTTCGAGCTGTTCCGATGATCTGGTTAGATCCTGTTCGCTGACTGCGGGAGTGGTTTCTGCTGCTGATATTAAGGCTTCCGGCTCACCCTGTGCTTCTGCAACAGCAGCTTGCTGCGGGGGCTGAAGCATTGCTTTTAAGGCGTCAATCTCATCTTGAGAGATGGCGTTGGTGCTGACTTTGGGTTTTGCCGATTCCTGTTCAAAAAGTTTACGCGCTTCCATTTCCACCGTTGTATCAGCATCTGCGGCTGACTGCGGGGTTTGAAGCTGTGCTTTGAGAGCGTCAATTTCAGCCTGTGAAATGGCGCTGGTGTTGACTTTGGGCTTTGCCGATTCCTGTTCAAAAAGCTTATGCGCTTCCATTTCAGCCGTTGTAACCGCATCCGCGGCTGGCTGCGGGGTTTGAAACTCCGCTTTTAATGCATCAATCTCTGCTTGAGAAATGGCGCTGGTGTTTACTTTCGGTTTTACTGATTCCTGTTCGAATAACTTGCGCGCTTCCATCTCAGCCGTTGTAATAGCATCCTGGGCTGGCTGCGGGGTTTGAAGCTGTGATTTGAGCGCGTCAATCTCGGCTTGCGAAATGGCGCTGGTGCTGACTGTGGGTTTTGCCGATTCCTGTTCGAATAACTTACGTGCTTCAAGTTCAGCCTGTGAAATATCTTCCGTCGCGGGCTGCGGTGTCAGGAGATGTGCTTTTAAGGCGTCTATTTCGGCCTGCGAAATAGCGCTGGTGTTTACTTTAGGTTTTACCGATTCCTGTTCAAATAACTTCCGCGCCTCCAGTTCAGCCGTTGTAACAGCTTGCTCGGCGGGCTGTTGAGGTGCATCTTGCAAAGCTTTCAATAGATCGATTTCTTCTTGCGAAATGGGAGTTGTGCTTACTTTTGGTTTTGCGGATTCCTGTTCGAATAACCTGCGCGCGTCCATTTCGGCCTGTGATAAGGTTGGTGCGGCGGACTGCTGAGATTCAGCTTGTAAGACCTTTAATAGATCAATTTCTTCTTGTGAAATAGGGCTGATGTCTGGTTTTAAGGACGGCTGTTGGTTCAGATCCAGTGCATCCAAATCGTTTTGAGAAAAGGCAGGTGCATTTGGCTGCAGGGATTCCAGTTTTTTATTTCTTGCGTTGATCTCTGCAAGGGTTTGTTTGGCAATATCCTGTCTTAATTCTGCTGTGGTTGGATAGTTCTTCTGGAAATCATCCTTGACACGGTTTAGCTCACGTCGAACGATTTGGAGGGTTGCCTGTATTGGATAAACCAATACCAGTACCACGTTGCTTACCAGCTTGGTGGCATACAAGAGCCGTTCGCTTCCGTCACCATCCAGCTTGATAAAACGAGCCAGTTCGCTGTTTTCTTCATCTTTCCAGTAGCGCGAGAGGAATCCGGTGGCGCAGGAGACCAGGCCTTCATCCATTGAACCGGCGCTGGCAATCAACTGATCTTTAATAATGATCAATACACTTTGAGCCGCGGTATTCTCGAGGATCTGTTCAGCTTTTTTACCGCCGGTATCGGGGATCTGCAGCCACTGTTTGATCAGGTCGTCCACGACCTTGACTTGCACGTTGCCCGCCATGGGCTGATCCGAAAACAAACTGGATAGCGCCTTGCCGACTTCCTGGCCAGAAAATGGCTTGCTCAAAAAACCATTGGCGGTCATACTGTCCAATACAGGGTGTTGGGGATTGTTGTCAGGCGGGAACACCAGAATTTTGAGATCGGATTGAAGCGCGGCGAGGTCGCGAGTGAACGCCGCTACCGGAATATCATCCAATTCGCCATCCACGATGGCGACCTCGAAAAAATTACTGTTGGCAAGATTTAAGGCTTCGTGTGCACTTAATGCGACGGTCACTTGATAGCGTCCACCTTCTTCAAGGTGAGAACGCAGTTGTTGTAGAAATTCAATATCGGGAGATACGACCAGGATAACACGTTGCATTTAAAAAGTGTATCACGGCGTTATTATCGATGCAAGCAAAAATCTGACCGTGCGGTTAAGGGTTTTGATAACCTCCCCAAGCCTGTCATCCTGTGGCATAATCGTTTTATCTTTTTCATTAAAGGAAATTCCGTGCAAATTAACTCGATTTGTGTCATTGGACTTGGATACATTGGACTGCCCACCGCAAGCACCTTTGCCACTCACGGTGTACACGTAACCGGTGTGGATAACAACCCTGATGTAGTAAAAAGCCTGCAATCAGGGAAAGTGCATATTTTTGAACCTGGTCTTAATGAGGTCGTTCAAGAGGCCATTCAGGGCGGCAAGTTCGACATCTCTCAAAAAACAGTACCTGCTGATGTGTTCCTGATCGCGGTACCGACTCCATTTTATGACGGCAAAAAAGCAGATATGCGTTTCGTGGATGCCGCTGCCGAATCCATTGTGCCGGTGCTGCGCAAGGGCAACCTGGTGGTATTGGAATCCACTTCTCCCCCATTAACGACACTTGAACGAGTGCTGCCCATTCTTGAAAGATCCGGCCTTAAAGCCGGCCAGGACTTTTTGTTGGCATATTCCCCTGAGCGCGTGCTGCCGGGCAAGATCATGGACGAATTGATCCACAATTCACGCGTCATCGGCGGCATTGACCAGGCTTCAGCCGAAGCCGGCCGCGATCTCTACCGCATCTTTGTGGAGGGTGAGATCTTCACCACTGATTCCACCACTTCTGAAATGATCAAATTGATGGAAAACACCTATCGCGATATCAACATCGCGATCGCCAATGAATTTTCACGCCTTGCTGACCGTTTTGGGGTGGACGTTTGGGAAGCCATTTCGATTGCCAACAAACATCCGCGGGTAAAAATCCTCAACCCGGGCCCGGGTGTCGGAGGTCACTGCATCAGCGTGGACCCCTGGTTCCTGGTGGAAGCGGCGCCTGATATTACACCCCTGATCAACACGGCCAGGAATGTGAACGACCAGCAGCCAGAATTTGTGATCGCGTTGACCAGGAGGGTGTTGGGAGAACTAAAGAATAAGAAAATTGCCGTGTTGGGTTTGGCGTTCAAGCCTGACGTGGATGATCTGCGGGAAAGCCCGGCGGTTGAAGTGGCAGAAAAATTGCACAAAGCAGGTGTTGATGTGATCGCCTGTGAGCCCTTCAAACCCGATTTCAAACTTGAAGGGGTGCAAGTTACCGCATCGCTCGAGGACGCTGTCAGGTCCGCGGATGCTGTGATGTTCCTGGTGGCGCATACCCAGTTCAGGTCTCTAAAACCCTCCGAACTGCAAAAGATCACCTCAACGCGTTTGATCATCGACTGTGTAGATGCCTTGGATTGGGAAAAATCTGACAAACGGCAGCCTTGGTTGGATGCAGGATTCACCGTCTATCGTCTTGGAGACCGCAAGAATCAATAATTGATGGCTGACTTACGCGTGCTTTCGATCTTTGGAACCCGGCCCGAAGCCATCAAGATGGCCCCGGTGGTCAAGGCATTGGAGGCCGCACCTGGCATCCGGTCACGCGTATGTGTGACTGCCCAACATCGTGAGATGCTGGACCAGGTGCTTGAACTCTTCAAGGTCACACCTGATATTGATCTGAACCTGATGCGGCCCAATCAACCCCTGGCTCAATTGACTGCCCAAATCCTGGAAAACATAGATCCCGTGCTCGCGGATGAACACCCTGATTGGGTGTTGATCCAGGGAGATACCACCACCGTCATGGCGGCCAGCCTGGCTGCCTTCTACCGCGGCATCAAAGTGGGCCATGTCGAAGCAGGTCTGCGCACGAATGACAAACTGCAGCCGTTTCCTGAAGAGATCAACAGGCGCATCGCCAGTGTCACAGCCGACCTGCATTTTGCACCCACACAGCTCAGCCGTGAGAACTTGCTGAATGAGGGTATCCTCGATCGGCATATTGTTGTCACCGGCAACCCTGCCATTGATGCATTGCAGATGATCGTCAAACTGCCTGCCCCTGCCCAGGTGGATGCCTGGATAAAAGAGTGGGGTATTGCAGAAGGCAAACGACGGTTGGTATTGATCACCGCTCACCGCCGCGAAAATTTCGGCGAACCCATCGAAGCGATCTGTGAGGCCCTTAAAACGCTTGCCCTGCATTACGGTGATTCATTACAACTGGTCTACCCGGTGCATTTGAACCCCAACATCCAGGGGCCGGTAAAGCGGATATTGGGAAATGTGATTGGTGTGACTTTGCTGCCGCCATTGGAGTATTTATCATTGGTGCATCTGATGAAAGCCTCCACGCTTATTCTGACCGATTCAGGTGGCATCCAGGAAGAAGCCACAGGGTTGGGCAAACCAACGCTCGTGTTGCGTGAGAAGACCGAGCGGCCTGAAGGTGTGATCGCGGGGGTGCTGAAGTTGGTGGGCACTGACCCTGTGAAAATTGTGACCGAAACACAATGCCTGCTGGACGACCCGAAGGCTTACGACACGATGGCGCATGCCGAGAACCCCTTTGGCGACGGCCGTGCTGCGGAACGGATCGTCAAAGGTCTGTTGGATTACACCAATTAAGCGATCCATCCTTATATGAAAAAAACCATCTGTATTCTTCCACAAAAGATTGGCCGCGGCGGACCGGGATCTTTCCATTCCAGGTTTGCGGCAGTTCTTTCGGCGCGTGGATATCACCTGAATCATGACCCGCTTGACCCCTCCAATTCGGTCATCCTGGTAATCGGCGGCACCCGGCATATCGGCGTGCTGAGAGAAGCCAAACGCAATGGCGTGCGCATTGTTCAGCGCCTTAACGGCATGAACTGGGTGCACCGCCAGACCCGCACCGGCATCAAGCACTTTCTGCGTGCCGAGGTGAACAACTGGATATTAAAGACCATCCGCGGAATGGCGGATCAGATCGTGTACCAGAGTGAGTTTACCCGGGGCTGGTGGACGCGAACTTATGGTGAAACAAAAAAAACCGGCCGTGTAATCTATAACGGCGTCAACCTTGATGTTTTCAATCCGCTTGGGGCGGGCACCCCGCCTGAAAACAAGACCCGCATCCTGCTTGTTGAGGCCAACCTCGGCAGTGGATACGAAGGCGGCCTGGATTCGGCCGTCAGGATGTCAAAGCTGCTTGCACAGCGTCAGACAACCCCTGTGGAACTCATGGTGGTGGGCAGTGTGCCTGCAAATCTTCAGATCAGTTACCTTGGCAGCGGTGTGGATATCGCCTGGAAAGGTCTGGTCAAACGTGAGGTGATTCCGGCGATCGACCGCTCGGCTCACCTGTTCTTTTCTTCAGATATAAACGCGGCCTGCCCAAATTCAGTGATCGAGGCGCTGGCTTGCGGCCTTCCCGTGATCGGATATGACACAGGCTCACTCGCGGAACTTGTGACCCCTGAATGCGGTGCGGTTGCCCGTTATGGGTCAGACCCCTGGAAGCTTCAGAAGCCAGATATTCACGCCCTGGTGGATGCGGCGCAACTTGCCCTGGTTGACCATGCTCAAAAGCGCGCCGGTGCCAGGGCACGCGCGGAAGAAGCCTTTAATATTGAACGTATTGCAGATCAGTATTTGGAAGTGTTATTGGATCTTTGAAAATTGGTCCACCGTCAGCGGTTGCGTCTTAATTCCAGCAGCGTCCCAATAAAAATGATCGCCAGAACGGCCGTCGTGCCAACGATAACCCCTGAGGTAACCGGGGGTTCAGTAATGAGTTCCGCTAGGTTGGAAGCGATATCCCCATTGCTTACCAATACCACCGGCGTGACCGCGGCGGATTCTTCTGTGTAATCCAACGGTTTTGGTCCGCTTAATACGATAGCTATTGCCAGCACACTGATGACTGCCAAAACAGTGAAGATCCTGCTTCCTATTTCAGAATGAAAAATGGATGAAAGAATTTTTTTCTTGGGCATACGTTCAGATCCTTTTTTCTGCTGAAAACGATCGTTCCGCTATAGAACTTATTCTTAATTAATGAACCTTTCCCTGTCCAGCAACGGGGTAAATAGTTCGATTATTAAGCACCAGCTAATTCCTTACTCAGTAACTCTGGCCTCTCCCCTGCCCCTCTCCATCCGCGGATGGAGAGGGGTTTGGGGTGATGCAAATAGTTCAAACTTTATCTCGCATCTTAGTGTGAAGAAGTATCTTTTTTAA
>DAIEPS010000003.1 GCA_027348305.1 Anaerolineaceae bacterium
TATACTCATTGGCATACCCCGGGCTCATGAAAAAATTGCCCAGGGGCTTTATCTCGGCGGCGTCCATGCCAATTTCTTCTCTGAGCTCTCGCCGGGCAGCCTCCAGCGGGTCTTCATCGTGCTCGATTTTCCCGGCTGGCAGTTCAAGCAGGTCTTTGCCGGCACCGATGCGGTACTGTTCGACGAGATAGACATTTCCTTCATCATCCATGGGCAAGACGGTGATCGCGTTTTGAATATCTACCAATTCGTAAGTCTTGGTTTTTCCGTCTGGAAGCGGGAGGTCAATGTTTTTGACTTTGAACAGTTTGGCGGTAAAAACTGTGCGGCTTGTGTTTTCAGGGTTTTTCATGGCCTTTTCCTCACTTAAATTATACTGGCGGGTGAGGCACCCGCCAGTAATTAGCGTAAAGATTGGATCAGGGGATCTGAAGGACCTGGCCGACAGTGATGATCGAATTGGCTGGCAGGCCATTGGCAGCGAAGATCGTGTTTGGATCCGCATCGCCGTACCAACAGGCAATTCCGCCAATGGTGTCACCGGCGCGAACTGTGTAGGTGGCAGGATGTGCATTGCGCGCGCGACCTTCACCAAATGCCCCGGATTGTGGAATTTTAATGGTTGTGCCTGCATACGGTTGAGAATTGGCGTTCATGCCGTTCAAGCTGAGCAGATCGGCTGGAGCAACATCAAAACGTCGTGCGAGGCACCACAGGTATTCACCAGCCTGGATGGTATAGGTTGCGGGGCGTCCGGGGGTGGGAGTGGGGTAGTTGATCTTTGTAGGAGCTGCAGTCGCCAATACCATCGGTGTGGCAGTAGGTATCGATGTGGATAGTATTGATGAAGTGGCTGTTGCTTCACCACCGACACCCAGTGTGGTGTTTGGAGTGGGTGTTTCAAATGAGAATGATGGTGTACTGGTGGCAGCAGACGGAAAACTGGTGTCTTTAGTTGCAAGCGCCATGGCGGTCTGGGTCTGTTTGAGGATGTCAGCCATGATCTGAGGCTGGGTTGCCACCGGGAACGGGATCTCACTGCTCGTGGAAGTAGCGGCAATCACAGCAGCAGACGTGGGTGAAGTTGTAGCGGGGCGTGCGCAAGCCGTGAAAAGAGCGGCAACCAGGAAAAGTGCAACCATTAACCCAATCGTTTTTTTATTCATATTAAATCTCCTCAGCCAGTTACAAAATCGGGTTTGCTTCTAATGACATAACCAATGCTGCCGAGCCTGGATTTTTAAAGGGTAGCAAATCGATTATTCGGCGTCAAGCAAGCCCATCACATTATTATGTTGCACATCTCGTGCCAAAGGTGCGTTTATTCATTTGCTTTTCAGTGAAAATGATCTACAAATTGTTCGAGATTATTATCGGCTGATTAAGGGCGAAATGTAAGAAAATAATCAATATTTCATTAGAGTCTACAAATTACTATTGACATTCCAATTTTATTCGCACTACAATTGATGTATGGAATATAAGGATTATTACAAGGTACTGGGCGTTGAACGAGATGCGACCCAGGAAACTATTAAAAAGACCTATCGTAAACTGGCGATGAAATATCACCCTGATCAAAACCGGGGCAACAAGCAGGCCGAAGAAAAGTTCAAGGATATTAATGAAGCCTACGAGGTGTTGAGCGATCCCAAGAAGAGGGAGCGCTATGACCAGTTGGGTTCTTCATACTCGCAATGGCAGAACCAGGGCGGCGCCCAGGGCGGGTTCAACTGGGATGATTGGGTGACCAATCAGCAGCGTGGACGCAGACAAACTGTTGATGTCAATGATTTTGGTGACAGCTTTGGTGGTTTCTCTGATTTCTTCAGCGCCATTTTTGGCGGCATGCCTGGCACGGGCAGATCCGTCTCACGGCAGCCTGCCAAACCTTCTGTGATCGAACAAAAGGTTCAGATCACTGTGGCCGAATCCTACCAGGGTACGCAGCGTCAATTCCAGATCGGTGATCGCAAGATCGAAGTAAAAATACCGGCTGGAGCAGTCACCGGCACAAAAGTACGTGTGGCTGGGGCTGTTCCCTCTACTTCGAGCACTCAAAAGGCCGACATCCACCTGATCATTGAAGTGCTGCCTGATGCGCGCTTCGCCGTCCACGGGGTGGATCTGACCACAGAAGTTAAAGTTGACCTGTTCACGGCTGTTTTGGGCGGGGCGGCAACTGTCTCGACCCTTTCAGGCGATGTGAGATTGACCATTCCTGCCGGCACACAGCCCGGTCAGAAGATCCGCCTTGCCGGACGCGGGCTGCCTAAAATTAAGGAGCCCAAAGAATTTGGCGATCTCTATGCGGTAATTAAAGTGGAGATTCCCCGCAAATTAACCGATAAACAACGTAAGAAGTTTGAGGAGCTGAAAGGCTTATAGGTAAGCAGGAGTAAAGCATGAAAAAAAGCATCACGGTTGTCATTTCGATCTTGTTCCTTCTCGGGCTTATGGCCTGTCAATTCTCTCCAAACCTCGGATTCTTGGGCGCGAAAACAGCCCAGCCGGCAACCATTGTTGTGGTGACCCCAAATGCACAACCCTCCTATTCGGGTGGAACCATCGGGATCAATGATTCGGTTTTGTCAGATATTTTTGACCGGGTGAACCCTGGAGTGGTTTCGATTTTTATCTCATCAGATCAAGGTCAGGCTTCAGGCTCCGGTTTTGTCTATGATACTGCCGGGCATATAATCACCAACTACCATGTGGTGGAAGGCGCCAATTATATTGAAGTGGACTTTCCGAGCGGCTTGAAGGTTGAGGGGACTGTCTTGGCGACCGACCTCGATTCTGATATCGCTGTTATTACTGTAAACGTCCCGGCTGACCAGTTGGTCCCAATCCCGCTGGGCGATTCTGATGCACTCAAAGTGGGGCAGTTGGTGGTGGCCATTGGCAATCCGTTTTCCACTTTTTCAAGCACCATGACCATGGGCATTGTCAGCGCAAAAGGGCGCATCCTTGATTCCATCCGCACGGATTCGAATCAGAACTCCTTTACAGCCGGTGACATCATCCAAACTGACGCAACCATCAACCCGGGTAACTCTGGCGGTCCGTTGTTGAACCTTAATGGTGAAGTGATCGGCATTAACCGCGCCATCCAAACCACCGGAACAACTTCAGACGGCTCACCCGTGAACAGCGGCATCGGTTTCGCGGTTTCAATCGATATCGTCAAAAAAGTGCTGCCCACCTTGTTGTTGGGTCAAAAGTACGATTATCCATATATCGGTATCTCAAGTTCACCTTATGATTTCACCCTGGCAGAGTATACTGCCCTTGGCATCAGCCAGACCAGTGGGTGCTATATCACCTCAGTTACGGCCGGCGGACCTGCGGAACAAGCGGGTTTGCGAGGCGGAACCAGAACCACCGAAATCCCTAATTTATCGGCCGGCGGTGATCTGATCGTCGGCGTTGATGGAAAGCCAGTCATTTCGTATGGCGATCTCATCAGTTACGTTTTTACACACAAGTCACCTGGTGACCAAATCACATTAACCATCATCCGCGATGGCAAACAAATGGAGGTGCCCCTGACACTTGGGAAACGCCCGTAAGGGCAGTTGAGTTCTTTATCAATTGAGGAGGTTTTCATGTTTACGGAAACAAGTTTGCGGAACATCCGAGATTTTTCTGCGGTTTTTCCAGTGGTAAGTGTGTATCTTAACACCGAACCCGCCCTGGGCAACGCAGAGACTCACCGTCTTCGGTTGCGCAACATGCTCAAGGAATTACCCCTCGAAAACGAGATCCATAAGATAGAAGAATTCTTTGCACATCGATACGATTGGTCGGGCCGCGCAGTGGCAGTATTTTCATGCGCACCGGCTAATTTTTTTGAGTTCATCCCTTTATCAATTCCAATAAAAGATTTCATCAAGATTGCATCAAAGCCTGAGATCGAACCGCTTGAAGACCTGCTTCAAGATGTCAACCATCTTGGGGTGGTTCTGGTGGATCAGCAGGGCGCCCGGTTGTTTTATTACAATATGGGCGAATTGGTTGAACAGGAAGGCATTGTGGGCTCCGAGATCAAACATGTCAAATCAGGCAGTTCCACCTCTTCTCACGGCCAGCGCGGAGGATCATTCGATGGTGCCCGCAACGAGGATGAAAAGATCGGCCGTAATATGCGCCACTCTCGCGAATTTGCTGAGAAGTTCTTCAGAGCTCACAAGATCAAAAAGATCATGATCGCCGGAAGCGACGATAACGTAGCCCAATTTAAAAACGGCTTATCGAAAGAATTTCAAAATATGATTACCGGTACATTTTCGTCAAGTATGACCGCCACCCATGCGGATATATTGAACAAGATCCTGCAGGCAAGCAAACAGGCGTAATGACCGACAGCTAAAATACAAAGTGCCGAATTCCAACGAATTCGGCACTTTATTGTTTACGTGAAGTCCCCAGGGGTTTCTAAAAACTCTTGGGGATTATAAATACTGTTATTTGAGATTATTGATCAAGAGCAGCAAATTCGAATAGATGGTTTGAAGGTCTTCAAGAGATTTGGCGGGTTCGGTGCTGAGGTTTGCCTGGGCATCTTCGATTTTTGTTTTAAAGCCGGAGAGTGAAGCTGGGTCAAGGCCGGCTTTTTCAAGGTCAGCCAAATCAGCAACGACAAAGCTGAGTGCTTGATTGGATGAAGCAGGGTCTTCCAGCGACAGAGTTACTCTTGCAAGGTTGACGTCAGACTGGAACTTGTAGATCACCTTCAATAATTCCGTTTTGGCCAGTGTTGTGGTTTGAGCTTCGATCGTGGCTTGCGCGCCGGTCAGGTTCTCTTTGGCAACGGAAAGTTCTGCATTGGCGGCATCAAGTGTGCTTTGCAGTTTGGTAGTGGTTTCGGCCGCGCTGGCGGCAGATGCGGTCATTTCAGCCTGGGCGGTTGTGAGTGCCTGGCTTTTTGGCTGGTAAACGACGAACCAGGTCAATAGTGCGCCGATCAGGAAAAACACGATCGCAACGATGACCCACGGAAGTGCGCGGTCCACCAATCCTTTTTTGGGTGCCGGGGACGAAACTTCCACCGCCGGTTTGTTCTCGACTGCTTTTTCAGCAGGGCTGTCTTCTGCTTGTACGTTATTATCTGGATCCATCATTAATATCCTTTCGACTAACATTATCAATTTTTCAAGTATAACGCCTTAAAACAAGAAGATAAACCCTAATTCGCGTGGTTTTGCGTGGTCAGGTTATAATCCAACTTATGGATTCCACAACAGACGCCGTATCCACTGATAACAAGCAAATTGCCAGGGCATCCGGCACGATTATGTTTGCCTTTATCATCGGGCAAATCATTGGTTTTGCATACACCATCTTAAGTGCCCGCCAATTTGGCACCAGCATGGAGATGGATGCGTTTTTTACAGCCAACAAGTTCCCAGACATACTCTATCAGTTGGTAGCTGGCGGTGCGCTGGCTTCTGCTTTTATCCCTACATTTACCGGCCTTCTTTCGAAAGGGGATCGACCAAAAGGTTGGAAGCTGGCCTCAGCCGTGATCAACCTGGTGACCCTGATCCTGTTTGTGGTCGGGGTGGTGGCAGCCATTTTTGCACCGTGGATAGTCAGACACATTCTTGCTCCAGGTTTCACAGACCCGGTCAAATTCCAGTTGACAGTCAACCTGATGAGGATCCAATTGATCGCCCCGGTTATCTTTGGCATCAGCGGTTTATCGATGGGAATCTTGAATTCTCACCAAAAATTCTTGTGGCCTGCGTTGGCTCCGGCCATGTATTCAGTGGGCAAGATCATTGGCGTAATGTTTCTTGCGCCATCCATGGGGGTTTATGGTCTGGCAATTGGAGCTGTCGTTGGGGCGTTGTTGCACTGCATCATTCAAATTCCGGCCCTGTTGAAACTTCCAGAAAGAAAATATTCCTTTACTTTGAGATCAGATGTACCAGAAGTGCGTGATGTTGCGAGATTAATGGGACCGCGCCTTCTGGGAGTTGCATTTGTACAACTGAATTTTCTCGTTAACTACAACCTGTCTTCAAAATTGGGTGATGGTCCTCTCACAGCCATCAATAATGCATTTACGTTGATGATGATCCTTGAAATTGTCATCGCTCAATCCATTGCCATTGCCGCGTTCCCAACTTTTTCAGTACAAGTAGCTAACGGTAAACTTGAAGACATGAGGTCTTCATTAACCTCATTACTCCGTAGTTTATTCTTCCTCACGATTCCTGCATCATTGGGAATGGTCCTTTTACGTGTGCCATTGATCTCGATCGTTTTCCAGCGCGGAAAATTCGATGCCAATTCAACGCAATTGGTGGCATGGGCGCTGTTGTTTTATGGCATAGGGCTGGTGGGTTTTTCAGTTGTTGAAATTGTCTCCCGTGCTTTTTATGCGCTGCATGATACAAAAACGCCAGTCTTTGTTGGTGTGATCACCATGAGCATAAACATCGGATTAAGTTTCCTGCTGCTGAATCTGTTTCCCCGATGGGGATGGATGCCGCACGGCGGACTTGCTCTGGCGATGACCTTGGCGAGTTTTCTTGAAATGGCGATCCTGTTGGTCTTAATGCGCAAAAAACTTTCCGGCCTTAATGGAGGTAACCTGCTCAACGGGTTAGTTAAAGCCCTGGCGGCAGGCGGACTGATGTCACTGGCTCTCTGGGGCTGGTTGTCATTGACAGCCACCCTGTCCGTCTGGATCGTGGCACTGGGGGGTGTTGTGATCGGTGTTCTGGTCTATGTGTTGGGGTTGTACATACTACGTGTGCCTGAGTTGAAAATGGTGCTGCAATTTACTGCCAGACTGACCTCGCGATTGGGAGGCGGAAAGAAAGGGGAGGCATGACCCTGAACATTCGTCCAGCCAGAATTGAAGATGCGGCCATCGCGGCTGCTTTGTTGGCCGAGACTAACGGCGAATTTGGCGTCGAAGTTCTGGGTCTTGGCAAGCCAGAATTGCAATTCTCTGCGTTGAAGCAATGGTTCGCGGGTGCAGGAAACCGTTTCAGTTATCAACACAGTACCATCGCCGAAAAGTACGGCATTGCTGCCGGGCTGCTGTTGGCATTCCCTGGTTCCAAGTTGAACGCGTTGGTGTTGGGCTGTGCCAGGCGCATCTTTGCCATTTATGGCGTCATTGGCGCCATCAGAATGATCTGGCTAAATCAATCATTGGCAGGCAACAAGGAAGCCGAAAAAGACGAATACCTGATCGCCCACCTGGCTGTGGATGAAGGTTTCAGACGACAGGGGATCGCGCAGGCGCTGCTCGAAAAAGCCGAACTGGATGCCCGTACTTTGGGGTTAACCAAACTGGTGCTTGAAGTGGAAATAGGCAACGATAGAGCCATTTCGCTGTACCGTAAAACCGGATTTGAAATAGTAAACACCGTATATTTTAATGCCAGGGCTTCAAGGTTTAGCTGCCCCGGTTTCTACAAAATGAAAAAAACCCTCCAAGGAGTCCTCCATGATGGATAAAAATTCCGGTCAAGAGTTCATGGTCAATACGCGTTATGAAAATCTCAGCCCTACCCCGCAGGAGGGAGGGGTTGTTCCCCAGCCGCCGCTGGAACTGCCTCTGCCGGAGGGAGCAGCATTAATTTCTCTTCCGCCGCACGAGACGATCTCGGTCCCTCACATGGATCTGCGCAGCGCGGTGGAAGGCCGCCGCACCATCCGCAAATATGCACCCGTGCCCCTTACACTTGAAGAGACGGCCTACCTGTTATGGGTGTCGCAGGGCGTGAAGCATGTGTCGGCAAGACCCGCCACGGCGCGGACGGTGCCATCCGCGGGGGCGAGGCATGCCTTCGAGACCTATCTGCTGGTCAACCGTGTGGAGGGGCTTGAGCCCGGTCTTTACCGCTACATGGCCATTGAGCAAGGACTTGTGAATTTGAACGCGGTGGCAGATATCGCAGCGCAGCTAAAAGATGCCTGCCTGGAACAGCCTCAACTCGAGAACTGTGCCGCAGCTTTCATCTGGGTGGCCGTCGTGGAGCGTATGTTCTGGCGCTACGTTGAACGCGGTTACCGCTACCTGCATCTGGATGCCGGCCATGTGTGTCAGAACCTGGCGCTGGGCGCCGAGCAGATCGGCGCGGGTATCTGCCCGATCGCGGCGTTTGACGATGAAAAACTAAACACTGTTCTCAGCCTGGACGGTGAATCCATGTTCGTGGTTTATCTGGCGACGGTGGGGAAAAAATCAGATAATTGAGAATGGAGAATCGAGAGTTGTAAACAACCAATGACTGGTGATTGAGGGTTCCTTCAGACTCTCCAGTTCTTGAAATATGAAATGAATTGTTAAAAATATATCTTATCTTGATGTAAAAAATATACATTGTTTATTTGTTGATATGTACATCCAGTAATTTTCCACACACACATCATTACGGGAAGTTAAAAATCCATTCGATCATTAAAAAATCATCCATTAATCCGGCCAAAAAACCAGAAAAATCACAATCGGCAGTCTTTTGATGGGCGGGGTCAAAAAGTTTTTGTAAGGAGGTTAAGGAAAAATTGACGACAAAAGCGCCGATTTTGAACTCAAAAATACACAGTAAAAACTATAATTTTTATCCAATTAATACCATAAATGCCCCCATTGGTAACCCCAAACCACTATTAATAAAAAGACACGGCTGTTTTGCCGTGTCTCATCCTTTTTAACTAAACAGCGTTTACTTAGCCAGGATCTTGGTCATCTCAATGAACTTCGCGGAGAGGGTTTTGGTGTGAGAGATCACGTCGTCAATGGGGACCGGAACCATTTCAGTGCCCTGGAGGCCTGTCATAACGTTGGTTTTGCCTGCGATCAAAAACTCGACCGCGGTCACCCCAAAACGGGTGGCCAGCATGCGGTCAAACGCGGACGGTTTGCCGCCGCGCTGGATGTGCCCTAAAATGGTGACGCGGGTCGAGAAGCCGATATCCATGGCGTCGATCTTGGCGGCCAGTTCGAGGGCGTGGGGTTCATAGCCTTCGGCCACCACGATGATGGCGTGAGATTTGCCGCGGCGATAGGCATCTTCAATGGCGTTAGCCACTTCTTCGGGCGGCGTCTTGTACTCAGGGATGAGCACCAGTTCAGCACCGCAGACGATGCCTGCCTGCACCGCCAGGTAGCCTGAGGCGCGGCCCATGGTTTCGATCAAAAAGGCGCGGTTGTGCGAAGAGGCAGTATCGCGGATCTTGTCGATGGCGTCCACAATGGTATTGAGCGCGGTATCCACACCAATGCACATGTCGGTGCCGAAAATATCATTGTCAATGCTGGCAGGCACGCCCACCACGGGGATGCCCTTGGCGACCAGTTTTTGTGCACCGTTCAATGAGCCGTCTCCGCCCGCCACGATCAGGGCGTCCATGCCGGCGTTGTTGATCTGTCTGATGGCTTCCCGCTGTCCGCTTGGTTCGCGGAATTCCTTGCTGCGCGCGGTCTGCAAAATGGTTCCGCCGCGCTGCAAAATGCCGCTCACATCTCGAATTCCCATTTCACGAAACTTACCGTGGATCAGACCTTCATACCCGCCTTCAATCCCCAGCGTCTTGATGCCATAGGCTGCACAAGTCCGCACTACTGCCCGAATAAACGGGTTCATTCCGGGGGCATCACCACCGGAGGTCATTACACCGATTGTCTTAATTGTTGATTCTTCCATTTTACTTTCCTAACGATGATTAAACGATTTCGACCTGCACGTTTTCAGGGCCGACCAATTCTACCAGCTTATTAAGCAATTCGGAATTGGCTGCCGTGGTATCGTTGGGAAAATCAAGCAGGTGTTTTCTTCCCTGTTCAAAGATCAAGAAACAAAAGTGGTCTTCGCCCGGGAAGGAGTTGAGCAACCCGTGCACCCGGCGCATGCGGCGTACGTCCCTCTCTTTTTCGCCGCTGGCTGTCAGAGTGACCGTGATCATTTGCTTTCTGGTTATGGTTGTGCTGCGGTATGGGTTTGAAAATTCCGGCGGCACGATGGCCTGCGGTTTTTCCTTGTGTTCCACGATGGAGACAGCATCCCCTTTTTCAGGCTCACTGTGAGCGTCCACAGGCGCGGGTTTCTTTTCGACCCACGCAGCGGTTGTGGTTGTGGTTTTTTCCGGCTGGGCTTTAACGGCCGCAGTGGCAATAACCGGCGCCGCGGATGTGATCGGTTTCGTTTCTACAGGCGGTGATTTCAATTCAAAAGGCTCGCTCATCTCGGGCGGAGGGGCCAGGTGCCAGTCATCTGGCAGCATGGGCATTTCAGGTTCTTCAGGCATTTGGGCATCAACGCTGATCTCAACCGGGGGCATATCCGGTTCGAGCACTCCGGTTTCAACGGCCGTATTCAGGGCAATCTCTTCAGCATCGCGCATTTCGTCCGTGACGTCTTCGAGACGGATGGCTTTGATGACATCCGTTAAAACCTTGGGGTCGCCCGAGGCAGAATCCACCTTGCCGTCTGCGATGATCACCGATTCCATCTGTACCAATGGACCGAATTTCTCCCACACCTTGGGGAAGATGACCAGTTCGATCGGCCCCTGCAGGTCTTCAATGGTGGCAAAGGCCATCGGGTTGCCGTTCTTGGTGGTCAGGGTGCGCATGCGTGTCACCAGGCCGGCCACGGTCACCTTGGATTGATGCGCCACCTCGGCCAGTTCAATGGATGAATGACTCGCGTTTTGGCGGATATAAGGCAGATAAGGGGTGATGGGATGGTCGGACACGTACAACCCGATCAATTCCTTTTCCCATTCAAGCTGTTCGCGGCGGTCAAGCATCATGCCTTCAGGCAGGTGGATGTCATCCACAATACCGCTGGCCTCGCCGAAGATGCTCAACTGACCGCTTTCGGCGGCTTTAAAATGGCTGTTGCTGATCGAGATCATGCTGTCCATCACAGCCAGCAGCGCCTTGCGCTCGCCGAAACAGTCCAGTGCACCCACGCGGATGAGACATTCCAGGCTGCGTTTACCCACCCGGTGCAGATCCACGCGGCGGATAAAATCGTTCAAACTCTTGAACTTGCCCTGCGCCCTGGCGTTGAGGATCATATCCACGGGGTCTTTGCCGACGTTCTTGACCGCGCCCAACCCAAAGCGGATGGCGGATTTTTCACCGGGGATATCTTCAATGGTGAAATCCCAACCGCTTGAACAGACATCCGGCGGTAGCACTTCAATGCCCATGCTGCGGCAGTCCGCGGCGTAGAAGGCCACCTTGGCCGCGTCGCTTTTCGAGACCGAAAGCAGGGCGGTCATATATTCAACGGTTTAATGTGTCTTGAGGTAGGCTGTTTCCACGGCGACCACGCCGTAATCCGCGGCATGACTCTTATTAAAGCCGTAGCGGGCGAAGTTCTCCCACTCGGTAAAGATGGCCATGGCGGTGGGCTCGTCAATGCCCTTTTCGCCAGCGCCCTTCACGAATTTGGCTTTATGTTTTTCGATCTCAGCGGCCAGCTTCTTTGAGATGGCCTTGCGGAAGTCATCCGCATCTGCGGCGGTGTAACCGGCCATGCCCATCACGGCCAGCATCAACTGCTCCTGGTAAATGGGGATGCCGAAGGTCTCCGAGAAGAACTCTTCCATCTTGGGATGGCGGTAGCTTACCGGTTCCTCGTTGTGGAGCCGTTTGATATATGAGGGGATGAATTCCATCGGGCCTGGACGGAAGAGCGCCACCATGGCGATAATGTTTGACAGGTTTTCAGGCTTCATCTGGGTGATGTAGCGGGTCATGCCGTTGCCTTCAAGTTGGAAGACACCGGCGGTGTGTCCGCGGCCCAGTACTTCAAAAGTTTCAGGGTCATCCAGAGGAATATTGTGCAGATTCAAAATAACGTTATGACGGTCTTTGATCAGGTCGCAGGCGCGCTGCATGATGGTTAGGGTTGAAAGCCCCAGAAAGTCCACTTTAAGCAGACCGAGCTTGTCGACGATCTTCATCTCAAACTGGGTGACCGTTTTGATCGGGGATTCTTCCGACCCGCTGGTGGGACGGTGCAGGGGGATGTAATCCACCATGGGTACGTCTGTGATCACCACACCGGCGGCGTGCGTGCCTGCGTTGCGGGCCACGCCTTCCATACGGGCAGCGGTGTCGATCAGGTCATGCATATAATCCGATTCGTTGTAGATGGCGCGGAATTGATCCGACGCTTCAAGCGAGTTGAGCACAGTAACCGGTTTGTCAGGGATCACCGCAGGCACGGTTTTGCTCACGCGGTCCACTTCTGAAAGGGGAATATCCATCACGCGGCCAACGTCGCGCAGCGCGGCGCGCGCGCCCAAGGTGCCGAAGGTGATGATCTGCGCCACTTTATCCGCACCGTATTGACGGGCGCAGTATTCCATGATCAGCGCGCGCTTGTCATCCTGGATGTCGAGGTCGATATCCGGCATCGAGATACGATTGGGGTTCAAGAAGCGTTCGAAGAGCAGTTTGTGACCGAGGGGTTCGATCAAGCTGATCTGCAGCGAGTAGGCTACTATGGAGCCGGCGCCTGATCCACGAGTGTTGTACCAGACGTTGTTCTCTCTTGAAAAGCGGCAAAGATCCCATACGATCAAGAAATAGGCGTCAAATCCCATCTGATGGATAATGCCCAGTTCGTAATTGAGGCGTTCCCTGATCTCGGGGGCGTTGGCCTTGGCGCCGTATTGGATCACCAGGCCTTCTTCGCACAGCCTGCGCAGGTAGGTTTCGGCGGTGAAACCCTCCGGCACCGGGAACTGCGGCAGGTGGTAGCCCTTTTTGATCAGGTCCACGTTGCAGCGATCGGCGATCAGCAGCGTGTTGCTGAGGGCATCCGGCTTTTCGGGGAAGAGTGCGGCCATTTCTTCTGGCGAGCGCAGATAGTAAGAGTCGCCGGTCATGCGCATGCGGTTGGTATCGCTGACCAGTGAGCCGGTCTGGATGCAGAGCATGATATCTTGCAGACGGGCATCGGCGCGGTTGATGTAATGCACGTCGTTGGTGGCGATGTATTTGGCGTTGTAGCGTTTGCCGAGATCCACCAGTGTCTTGTTGAGTGCGGGCAGTTCGGCGATGTCGTGGCTTTGCAGCTCGACGAAGAAATTATCCGCGCCGAAGACGTTGTAATACCAGTCCAGCATTTCGCGGCCAGCCTCAACGCCCTTGTGCAGGATCGTTCGCGGCACTTCGCCAGACATGCACGAGGTGGTGGCGATCAGCCCCTCAGAGTGGGCGGCCAGGAATTCATGGTCCACGCGGGGATAGTAGTAGAAACCTTCCAACTGGGCGGCGCTGGCGATCTTGAGCAGGTTCTTGTAGCCTGTCTCGTTTTCGGCCAGCAGCAGCAGGTGGAAGGAGTGTTTGTCTTTTTGCGAATCACGGTCTGTCATGCGCCGGGCGGAAACGTAGGTTTCAAGCCCGATGATGGGTTTGACCCCGGCATCCTTTGCGGCCATGTAGAACTCGATCACCCCGAACATCGTACCGTGATCCGTGATCGCCACGGAGTCCATGTTCAATTCCTTAACCTTTGCGATCAGCTTCTTGATATTGCTGAAGCCGTCCAATAGGGAATATTCGGTGTGAACGTGAAGATGAGCGAAAGATGACATGTCGGGGGCTGCACTCCAAAGGCTACTAGTAATTCTGATTCATTATAGCATTTTGAAAATCGGCTGTCCTTAAGAATGGATTTTGTCCAGGTTATTTTAAGGTGCGATACGCAGGGATATTGTTGGGTGCATCCTGTTTGGTGGGATGCACCATTTTTTTAAACCAGTTGTAGGGTATGTTCGTTTTGCGCGAATTATGCGCCCCCGGGCGGTTTTTACGAGAGGGGTGAACCCACCATTAGGTAAAACAATAAGGTGGGTTCCAAATTTCAGGAGCACACCCTACGCATTAAAAACGAGTATAAAACTCCAACACATCACCCTTGTCACGGATCAACAATGGCCTCACCCCCGGCCCCTCTCCAACGCGTTGGAGAGGGGTGCCTGTTGAGTTTTGAATATCTTTATAAGAGTATTTAGTGGAGTAGGGTGGGTTCGGACGTTGAACCCACCATTAGGTAAACAACAAGGTGGGTTCCAACAATCAGGAACCCACCCTACGAGCATTAAATCTTAGTTTTTAGTTTATTTTTGTGTATTTTGTGGTTAAAAAGATTTTTGCGATTAACTCCGTGAGGTATAAAACTCCAGCACATCACCCTTGTCGCGGATTAACAATGGCCTCACCCCCGGCCCCTCTCCAACGCGTTGGAGAGGGGTGCCTTAGTTTTTTAATTTTTTTGTGTATTTTGTGGTTAAAAAGATTTTTGCGATTAACACCGCGAGGCATAAAACTCCAGCACATCACCCTTGTCGCGCGCCAACACATCAGCGGGGGAGCGCAGCAGCCAATACACCATCCACACGTCGCCGCAAGCGCCGCTGGTATTTAGCACCAACATCCACACCAGGGGACTCATCCACCAGGTGGGCAGCACGAACATCAGCGAAACGCAGATGACCGTGATCCCGACCAGCGGGGCCAACCCGGTGATCAGGTACTGCCCCTTGGGCAAATACCAATCCGGGGCGGCGGCATAAGCATAATAGCCCTTGAACGCAAACAACGGACGGGTCTTGGTGAAGATCCAGAAGCACAAGCCGTGAAACCCTTCGTGGACAAAGAGCATGACAACGATGACGATCACGAGAGTCAGCAGCGAAAGCAAGGCGCCGCCGATATTGCCTGCTGAAAACGAGAAATTCATGCTGCCCGGGTGGATCCTATTGGCCAGACCTGCAAACCCGATCCATGAGGCAATGAGCAGGACGATGCCGATCACATTCACCAGGACCAGATCCTTTGTCTGGCGTAAATCCAGGGTGCGTGAAAGGGTATATCCTTCGGGGAGCATTTTTGTGGCAATGTTTTTCATGCAGTCATTATAGTGGTGTTTTGGATATAATTAATTTATCTAATTTCGGAGGGCAGCCATGAGACCACGACGCGCACTTTTATACGTACCAGGTAACGACCTGAAGAAGATCACCAAAGCCGCCGGCCTGGATGTGGACGGCGTGATCCTCGACCTGGAAGACGGCGTGGCGGCCAACCGCAAAGACGAGGCCCGCAGCACCATCCTTGAAGCGTTGAAAACCGTGGATTTCGGACGCTCCGAACGCCTGGTGCGCATCAATCCCTTTTACACCCAGCGCGCTGAGCAAGACCTCGCGGCCGTGCTGCCCGGCAAACCGGATGCCATCATCGTCCCCAAAGCCAACACCGCCGAGATCATCAAAGATACGGATCGTCTGATAACTGCAGTCGAATCTTCCAATGGATTCACCCCTGGCTCCATCGGCATCATTGCCCTGATCGAAAGCGGCATGGCCTATGTCAACCTGGTTTCCATCTGCGCGGCCAGCCCGCGGCTTCAGGGGTTGATCCTCGGCGCGGAAGACCTGTGCGCTGATACCGGCATTACCCGCACCCCCGGTGCGCAGGAACTGCTTTTCGCGCGCAGTTCACTCGTGATGCACGCCGCCGCTTTTGGGCTGCAGGCCATTGATATTGTGCAGACCAACTTCACCAATAACGACCTTCTCCAAGCCGAATGCAAGACCGGCGCGGAGCTGGGTTTTACCGGCAAGCAGATCATCCACCCCGCGCAGGTTGAGATCACCCAGGCAGCCTTCACCCCTTCCGCTGAAGCCATTGAGAAGGCGCAGAAGATCATGGAAGGTGCGCAGATCGCCCAGGCGGAAGGTATGGGAGCCTATAGTTTGGATGGGGAAATGGTGGATCTGCCTGTGGTCAAGCGCGCTGAAACCATTCTGGCGAGAGCCAGGGCGGCCGGGCTGGTCTCTTGACCTTATCGCGGACCGAATAGGGCCGACCAACCCAGGTAAATGCCGAAGAACGATGCCACTAAAATGATCAGTGCGAATAGGGCCAGCCGCAGGAACCTGATCTTCCCTGCCACCGGAGCCTTACCTGATGGGATGTTTACTACGATCATGCTGAGATTATCATTGGCGCCGCGTTGATAGACCAGCAGTCTCATGGCTTCCAGTGCAGTATCCAAATTTGGATTTTTAAGCAGGGTGACAATTTCAGCTTCTTGAACAAGGTCTGAGATGCCATCGCTGCACAGGAACAATTGATCACCAGCCTCCAGCATCATCCCTTGCAGGTTCTTTTCAGGGTGTTCTCCAAACATCAGTCTGGAATCCACGTCAGGCGGGGTCTCTGAACCCACATAACGTTTAATGACATGCGCATTCGGGTGCCCTTTAAAATCGGCCCGGGTGATCAAACCGGCATCCAGGGCATCCTGCAGCCAGGTATGATCCACGCTGATCTGGTGGGCTCGTCCTTTGCGGATAAGATATATTCTTGAGTCGCCTACATTGGCAATAAAGAGGCGTTTGCCAAAGATCCAGGCGCAGGCCGCTGTGGTGGCCATGCCTCTCAATTCAGGGGACTCTTGCGCGGTTTTCCAGACCAGTTCACTGGCGGAATGAATGGCATTCGAAAGCTGCACCAGGGGGGAAGAGCCGTCCGTGGCTTCAATTTCAGCCGTGATCTGATCCACTGCCAACCGCGAGGCGGTTTCTCCGCCAAGGTGACCGCCCACACCGTCGCACAAGATTAATAACAGTGATTCAGGCACCAGGTCTGAGGCAGGGGCAAAGGCTGTGATCGCCAGGCAATCTTCGTTATGATCCCTGACAATGCCCTTGTCGGATAATGTGGCATACGGCAGATGAGAATTATTCGACCGTTTCATTCCTCTTCCTTGAACCGCTCCACTTTAAGCTTACGGGGTTTGCTTTGATAGATCTCAAAGCGATAGATCAAGGCGCCGAATTGCACCAGGTCGCCGTGTTCGAGTTTGGCGCCATATTGCGACACAGGCGCGTAATTCAGCCAGGTGCCGGAACCTGATCCCTCGTCAAAAAGTTTGAACTGGTCCTGGTCCGTACGTGCGATGCGGGCATGCAGCGGGCTGATCATGGATGTGGCAAAAACCAGCCTGGCTTTTTTGGCGTCACTGCCAATGGTCGTATTGCCTTCACCCAGCGGGATCTCAGCCGGGAAGTTGCTCTGCCCCTTGGGGGTGGAATGCAAGACCAGGCGCGCAGGGGCAAGCCCAAGACCGGGGATGTGCGGCCACTGGTCTTTATCGTCAGCAGCGGTGCTGGGATTCAGGATCTCGTTATCAACTACGACAGGTTGGGTAAGCGGGTCTTCCAGCCTGTGGCTCTTGACCTTTTTGGTTGAGCGGTTGTTGCGCAAGGCGCGGATGGCGAGTAAAACCAGCAAAACCCCGGCAGCAGCCACCACCACGAACAGGGCGATGCTGGGTGCTGTAAACACGGATACGAATTTTTCAAACCCGGTTTGCGGTTTTTGCTCAACACTCACGGTCACGGTCAGTTCCACAGTCTGGACGATAAACCCCGCGCTGTCTTGAATGCTGGCACTGATGATATGCGAGCCTGTTTGTGTAATATTACTGATATCCCACTCAAATTTCTCAAACGGCGCGGATGTATTTTCAGACACCATCATGTTATCAACAAAGAGTCGGCTGTAAACCAGGTCGCGTTTCTTGCCATCCGGGAATTCGATCATGATCTCAAGCGGAATGGCATCCGGGGTCAGCACCGAATCTTTTGGTTTATCCGTCACGGTCCATGATCTTTCCACCACGGCTGGTGGAGAGACAAAGATCGCGTTGGGGGCAGACACGTCCAGTGCAAAACCGACCGGGTCAGACTCGATGACCGTTTCGCCCTGGGTTACCCTCACGGCGACGGAAAAATTTCCACTGCTGTTAATGGTAGTGTGATAAACCGCTTTGTATACATAAGTCAGCGGATCAAAATACTGTCCTAGGTCGGGTAGATCTTCCTGGCCGGTGAAAACCATGAACTGCCCGGCGGTTTCATCCGCGGCCTGGATCAAGGGCTGCGCCAGGGGATCAGTGGCGTAAGCTTGCGGGCCTGCCAGCAATATATACAGGCGCACATTCGCCAATTTGGCACGGCTGATGATATCCGTCAAACCGGCGGCTTCATCTTTTGTGGGCAGCGGTGTTACATAAAGGATGGCTGCGGTCTTGATATTGCCCGTCCGGGTGGTGGCGGCCAGGTCAACGGCAGCCGATAGGCTCGAGAGCCCCGGTTTGGCTTTTTTCATGTCCGGCAGGTAATTATTAAGAACAGCAAGCCAATCAGAGGGTTTGGTTGAATTTGAACTGACAATACCTGAATTGATGACCAGGCTGAAATCGTCCATTGAAGTGATGGTTTTGGTCTTCACCCAATCGATCAGGGCGTTTTTGACCTTATCAATACGTGCCACCTGGGCATAACGATTAGCCAACGTTGGGCCTTCATTGATCGCCACGATCAAACGCATTCCTGGTTCAAGCAGATCCAGGCTGTCAGGGACGATCAACTGTCCGCTTTCAATTATTTTGACAGAGGTAACATCCAGGGATTTATTGAAGTTGCCGGTGGCATCCATCACCCTGAAACGTATAGAGAGGTCAGGATAGATTGAGGTGTCCGGTGCGGATAATTCAATGGAATTTGTGTTTTGCGCTACAGCAGGATGGACCCCTGCGACCGCGATCGCAGCCATGGCGAAAAGAGATAAGAGGAACCTGATGAAAGGTACCCGGGTTTGCAAATGTGATGGTGTTCTCATATTTGCTATTGTATGCGAAAAATGGCGTTTGCGACCGTTAAAATTGATTTAGATTTATTCCCATTCTATGGTTGCAGGGGGTTTACTGGTAATGTCATACACCACGCGGTTGACACCCTTCACTTCATTGACGATGCGATTGGCTACTCTTGAAAGTACTTGAGCTGGGATTGGCGCCCAATCTGCGGTCATGAAATCTTCGGTGGTCACGGCGCGCAGCGCGATCACTTCTTGATAGGTGCGCTGGTCTCCCATCACACCAACGGTTTTCACCGGCAGCAGCACAGCAAAAGCCTGCGAGATCATGGCAGCTTCGCCGGTGGTCTTCTTGTTGATCAAACCTTCGGCGATCAACTCGGATATGAAGATATCATCCGCGTTTTGCAGCGTATCGATGCGTTTTGGGGTTATTTCGCCCAGGCATCTCACTGCCAAACCGGGGCCGGGGAAGGGCTGCCGCCAAACCAATTCTGCTGGCAGGCCAAGGCCTTCGCCGATCTGACGCACTTCATCTTTGAACAAATAGCGAAGGGGTTCAACAAGCTTAAAACGCATTTTCTCAGGCAGCCCGCCAACGTTATGATGGGTCTTGATCCTGGCGGCCTTGTTGCGGTCTGGGGCTGAAGATTCAACCACATCCGGATAAATGGTGCCCTGCACCAGGAACTCGGGGTTCCCCATGCGCTGGGCTTCTTCTTCAAAAAAGTGGATGAACATCTCGCCGATGATCTTGCGTTTCTTTTCAGGTTCGGTCACCCCGGTCAGAGCAGTGAAATAATCGTCACTGGCATGGACGGTGACCAGTTTCAAGCCTATATGTTTGGAAAAGGCAGTTTCGACCTGTTTGACCTCGTTTTTTCGCAGCATGCCCGTGTCAACAAAAACGGCAGAGAGCTGGTCGCCAATGGCGCGATGCACCAGTGCCGTGGCCACACTTGAATCCACGCCGCCGCTGACCGCAGAGATCACATGCTGATCGCCGACCTGTTTGCGAATGGCTTCAACAGCCTGGTCGATGATGTTTTGGGCGGTCCATTCGGCTTTGAGACCGCAAATTTTGAAAATGAAGTTTTCGAGCAGTTGTCTGCCCAATTTGGTGTGTCTGACTTCCGGATGGAACTGAACGCCGTAATAGCGGCGTGACGCATCCGCCATGGCGCAGATGGGGCTGTTGCCTGATGTGGCCAATGAGACGAATCCTTGCGGCAGTCTTTCGGTGCGGTCGCCGTGAGACATCCAAACGGTCATGGATGAGGCAGGGAATAGTGCATTTTCTCCGACCGACTGCACCTCGGCCAACCCATACTCGCGGGCATCAGAAGAGGTTACCTTGCCGCCCAGGTGCTGGGCGAGAATGTGCATGCCGTAACAGATGCCTAATATGGGTGCGTTTGACTGAATGACAAAATCCTGAAGGATGGGGGCATTTTCTTCATAGACAGAAGCCGGCCCGCCAGAAAGGATAAACCCCTTGGGGTTCAATTGATTGATCTGGGCTTCGGGTGCGTCCCATGGGAAGATCTCGCAGTAGACTTGCATTTCACGGATCCGACGTGCGATCAATTGAGTGTATTGAGAACCAAAATCCAGGATTGCAATGGCATCAGGCATCAGACATCCCTCACTAACTAGCTGCTAAATTCGATCTTTCCATCTTCCAGGCTGGTGATCTGGACAAGGGCGTGAATGGGAACATTGAGATAGGCCAACGATTCCCGTCCGCCTTCAAAAGTTTTTTCGATCAACGTTCCAACCCCGATAACTTCAGCACCCGCTGCCTGGGCTAATCGCACCAGGGCCTGGATGGTTGCACCCGAGGCAAGAAAATCATCGATGATCAACACTTTTTCATTGGCTTGCAGGTATTCTGGTGAGACGATTAATTCAATCATGTTGCCCTTGGTGTGTGAAGGCGCAACGGTGAGATATACGGTATGGGGCATGGTAACAGGACGGGTTTTTCGGGCGTAGACAACCGGAAGTTTCATGTGTTTGGCGGTCATCAATGCAGGGGCAATTCCTGAGATCTCAGCAGTCAGGATGCGGGTGGCACCTGAGTTCGCGAACATGGCGGCGAGTTCTGCGCCGCATTGATCCATTAACTCGGGATCCACTTGATGGTTGATCAGACCATCCACTTTGAGAATACCGCCCCCGAGATTTTTGCCTTCGGCTAAAATTCGATCCTGTAATTCCTGCATGTGATCCTCCATGATTAGTTGTACAGACATTTTACCCAATACCTGCAAATGTGAGGGCTTTTTTAATATTAATGAAGGGATCAAACTGAAATGAATTATGCAGGTTTTTTTCAATTTGCTTGACACAGAAACAGAGAGGGATGGTGTGTTAGAATTAAAACCATGAATGTACCTCACATCGTTTTAGCTTCCAATTCGCCGCGCCGAAGCGAGATTCTCGGCTGGACAAAATTACCGTTTTCCGTGCACCCTGCGGATATTGACGAAACACCGCTTGCCAATGAGCCCGCCGATGAATATGTCTTGCGGCTTGCCAATCAAAAGGCGGTGGCATCTGCCAGTTTTGCCCCCTTTAACGGAATCGTTTTGGCCGCGGATACCACCGTGGCAGACGGTAATACATTGATGGGGAAACCTGAAGATATTGAAGATGCCAGACGAATGCTGGTTCGTCTGCGCGGAAAGATCCATCAAGTGCATTCGGCGATCGTCGTAACCATGCCCTCAAAAGGGATCAAGCGTGAGGTTGTCTGTTCCACAGATGTGCATATGCGCCGGTACACTGATGACGAGATCAATGCCTATCTTGCCACCGGAGATCCGATCGATAAAGCAGGCGCTTACGCGATCCAGCACCCTGAATTTCGACCGGTGATCAAGTTCGCCGGTTGTTTTGCCAGCGTCATGGGTCTTCCACTTTGCCATTTTGAATACATGCTGAGGCAGATGGGATACGGCGAGCGAAGAGAGATTCCTTTTGTCTGTCAGGAACAATTATCGTACTCATGTCCGATCTATCAACATGTACTTAAGGGTGAAATAGTAGGTTAACCCGGATAAAACCCGGGAGGAAAAATGAAAAAATTCATAGCCGTTTTGCTGATCGTTTTTATCATATCCGCTTGTTCCAAGAATCCGACGATTACTGCGACACCAACATCAGGTTTGCCAACACCAGGGGTGACAACCGTTGCCGTCCCGGATGTAGCTGCTGCCGTCGGCCAATTCTTGAGTCTTTGGAATACCGGTGATTATGCTGGTATGTATGACATGTTGGCGCAGACCAGCAAAGATGCCATCAGCCAGGACGATTTTGTCAAGCTTTACACCGATACTGCTGGTGCGTTGAGTTTAAAACAAATTGATTCCGGAATCGTATCCACATTGGTGAAGCCGCAATCGGCGACCGTGGGATACCAGGTTAACTTTATTTCAAATTTATACGGTGATATCAGCCGTACCATGGAAATGAACCTGGTGATCGAGAATAATTCCTGGAAGGTTCAATGGCATGAAGGGTTGATCCTGCCCGAGTTGACGGGCGGCAATCACCTGGCAAGCAGCATTCAGGCCCCGGCTCGCGGAGACATCAACGACCGCAATGGCAATACACTGGCAACCGAAACCCAGGCAGTTGCTTTGGGGATCATCCCAAACCAGGTCTCGTGGCAGTATGAGCCGGTATTAGTGGATACACTTTCTGGCGCCCTGGATCTGCCTAAAAATATCATACGCGACAAGTATAAAGATGGCGGAGATAATTACGTCCCTCTTGGCGAAATTACTCAAGCAGGTTATGACAAACATGCCACCACTTTTGATTCTTACGGTGGCCTGGTGAAGAATCCTTACACCTCCCGCTATTACTACAATGGCGGTGTTGCCCCACAGGTGCTCGGGTATCTAAGCCTCATCCAGGCTGAAGAAGTTGACAAATATACCCGCCTTGGATACTCACGCGATGCAGAAGTTGGGCGCGCCGGCATTGAATTATGGGGAGAGAAATACCTGGCCGGGCAACCTGCAGCAGATCTCTACGTTGTCAAACCTGACGGCACATACGATACACGCCTGGCCAATGTGGACCCCAAGGCACCGGATACGATCACCCTCACCATCGACAAAGATTTTCAATCCCTGGTGCAAAAGGCCCTCTACGGTTTTACTGGCGCCATCGTCGTCATGGAAGTGGATACCGGCCGGATCGTGGCAATGGCATCTTCTCCGGATTTCGACCCAAATGTCATGCAACAGCAGAATTACAATTTTCAATATGCCTATAATGATGTTGTAAACTCTCAAAACGCACCTTTATGGAACCGGGCGCTTCAATCTTCATATCCGCTGGGTTCAGTTTTTAAACTTGTCACTGCTGCGGCAGCACTTGAATCTGGTTTATACACCCCTGAGACCACTTACGAATGCACCAGCCAATATACCGAGTTGGCCGGTTTTGTGGGTGACGACTGGACCTTTACCAGGGGCTTGCCGCCATCTGGAAAATTGACCCTCCTCGAAGGACTGATGCGTTCATGCAACCCCTGGTTTTATCATTTGGGGTATGACCTTTATCAAAGTAAGGGGCCAACTTATCTCGCGGATATGGCGCGTGGTTTTGGGTTGGGCTCTGCAACCGGGATTGACGTTTTACAAGAAGATGCAGGAAGCATTAACAACCCAACCACTGATGGCGCTGCAGTGCAAATGGGCATCGGTCAGGGTGATATGCTTGTGACCCCCATCCAGGTGGCTGATTTTATCGCGGCTATCGCCAATGGCGGCACGCTCTATAAGCCGCAAGTTATCGAAAAGATCACTTCTATCAACGGGGATGTCATCCGATCGTTCACTCCTGAGATCAGAAACACATTACCGGTCAGCCAGGCCACTATTGCGGCATTGCAGGAAGGTATGCGCATGGTCGTGCAGGATAAACGCGGTACGGCTCACGCCACCTTTGCCGGCATGGAAACGCCGATCTACGGCAAGACCGGCACTGCAACCACTTCGCTGGAAGACCCCAATTCATGGTTTGCGGGCTACACCGATGCAAACAATCCTGATAAACCCGATGTCGCCATTGTTGTGATCGCCGAAAACGCGGGTGACGGATCAAAATATGCAGCCCCGATCTTCAAACGTGTGGTCCAGGATTATTTCCTCGGCGCGCCGGCTAACCTTTATCCCTGGGAATATGATTATTATCTGACCGTAACCCCCACCCAAAAGGGCGAAACCACTCAGGCACCATGACCCCAGAGACTGTTTCAGGTTGGGTTTCCCGCTTTCAATCCGGTTTTTACACGATCCAAACCGAGCAGGGCAAAGTTGTGTGTGTGCTGCGAGGCAGACTGAAAAGGCGAACCATCCAGGGGGATGTGATCAGCATCGGCGACCGGGTGCAGATCAGTCTATTGTCTGATGGCACCGGCGCGGTGGAATTCATTGAACCACGCCACAGCGAGTTGGTGCGCCTTGATCCAACCCCCAGGGGAGATTTTCGCCAAATATTGCTTTCAAACCCTGACCAGCTTGTTGCTGTTTTTGCCTGTACACAACCAGAGCCGCATTTGCGCATGTTGGACCGTTTCCTGGTGATAGCAGAAAAACAGCGGTTGAAAGCCTTGATCGTTGCCAATAAGGTGGACCTGATCGGCTTGCGCAATGCCAAGAAAATATTTGGGGTTTATCCTCCGCTTGGATATCCGGTAATTTATACATCTGCAAAAGAAGAGATCGGGCTTAAAGAATTCCAAAAAGCATTGGTTGGAAGAATTTCAGCGCTGGCGGGGCCTTCAGGCGTAGGCAAATCAAGTCTTTTGAATGCCATTCAACCGGGGTTGGGGTTGGCCGTTCGCGAGATCAGTGCCTGGAATGACCGCGGCAAACATACCACCGTGGTTCGCGAAATGTTCCCGGTTGACGGCGGGGGCTTTGTAGCTGATCTTCCCGGCCTGCGTAAACTGTCGTTATGGGATACGGAGCCTGAAGAGTTGGATGGGTATTTTCCTGAATTACGCGGTTTAGTTTCAAAATGTCAATTTAACGATTGCACCCATTTTGAAGAACCTGGCTGCGCGGTGATAAAAGCTGTTGAAGAGGGCACTGTGAGTGCGGAGCGATACGAATCTTATGTGCGCCTGAGAATGGGCGATTATTAGATCGTTTAAATGACATAAAAAAGTAAAAAAGTGGCTGGTTTTGAGTTATAATGATTATCCATCATTGCCCACAACAAGACACATCAAAATTCACAACAGGTTTCTATGAAAACTTCTGTGAACAATAGAAAACAATTAGTCGGTTTATTTTTTGGTCTGACTGCGGGATTGGCATTCGCTGTGTTTGCTTGGGGGGTTGATGGTTTTTTACTTGCCAGGGCGCATGGAGCTTATCCATGGGTGAAGTTTATCCCAGGTTTATTGATATGTTTGCTTTGCGGCGGGCTGGTGGGATGGCTCACAGTTCGCATGCATAACCCCGTGCTCAGAATTGTACTCTGGCTGGTATTTGCTCTTTTACTTTCGAAGTTATTTCTCTGGTTACCCATTAAAGCAACTCCGATCATAATCGGATGGTTTGACAGCTATTTGGGAAATTTCCTCAACTATCCACTTTACCAAGATTTTAGCCACGTCCAATGGGTTGGATTTGTGGTTATTGTCTTAATTTCAATTTTATGTGGGTTGCTTGAAAATGTTCTGATCGACCAGGCATTGTTCACCACCGGCACTTTTTCTGTGGCAATACCGTTAGTTATTAGTTTTGTGTTTTTTTGCCTGGCAGGAAGCACCATTGATGGAATTTACAACAAGAAAATTCGACAGCCCATTCTAGCTGTTGACAATTTGATCCAATTTGCCCTTGATAATACGAACGTTGATGTGTCTGCTGAGACAAGAAGGGCTATGCATTTGGCGGCGGTTAATACTATAAAAGATCTCCTTCCTTATGACCGAAGCCTGATATTAAGCAACTACGATCAAATGCTCGGCCAAATTGATGTGTTGGTCAAATTCAATGGCAATTGGGTAAAATGTACGACTGTCTATAACCAGGTTACTTTTTGTAAACTCGTTTTTGACCTGCCAAAGCGAAATTATTCGTAAGAACCGGTGCTTTTGAGAACTGGTGACGCAACTTGAGTGTGTTTGTGATCATAAAGTTAGATTAATGGTAGTTGTCTATGGTTGCAGTGAGGTGCAAAAATCCGAATCATGGTAAACTAACCATGGTCTTTAAAAACAAAGTACGAAATTTCCTTAATCTTTTAACAAAGAGGATTCGTGGATGATTGATCATTTACTACAAGTGGAGAATCTGGAAACCCAGTTTAAAACCCCAGATGGAATTGTTCATGCTGTGAACGGTGTCTCCTTCACCTTAAATGAAGGCGAAACACTGGGTGTGGTTGGCGAAAGTGGTTGTGGAAAAAGTGTTACGATGTTATCGTGCCTGCGGTTGATTTCATCTCCGCCAGGTAAGATCGTGGCAGGTGAGGCGTTTTTTCATGGGCAGGATCTGTTAAAAATGGATCCTGAAGAGCTCCGCCATGTGCGGGGAGCTCAGATCAGCATGGTTTTCCAAGATCCCATGACCTCGTTGAACCCGGTGATGACCATTGGCAAGCAACTATGCGAACCGCTCAAACTCCATTTAAACATGACTGACCAGCAAGCCACAAATCGAGCCATTGAACTGCTCGGTCTTGTGGGCATTCCCCGTGCAGGCGAACGCTTAAAAGATTATCCCCATCAATATTCGGGCGGAATGCGCCAGCGCGTGATGATCGCCATGTCACTCGCCTGCAACCCGCAGATCTTGATCGCCGACGAACCGACCACCGCGCTTGACGTAACCATCCAGGCGCAGATCGTGGACCTGGTAAAAAGGCTGCGAGACGAAATGGGAATGGCAATCATCTGGATCACACATGACCTGGGAGTGGTTGCCAGTATCGCCCATCGCGTTGCAGTGATGTACGGTGGTTTTATTATTGAAGAATCTGATGTAAAAGATCTTTATGCCAATCCGACCCATCCTTATACTTTGGGTTTGCTGGGAAGCCTTCCGCATATTGAAGACAAAGTTCATACCCGCTTATTCTCAATTGAAGGCATGCCTCCGGTTTTGTACCAGAAGCCAGTTTCCTGCCCGTTTGCTCCTCGCTGTAGTTATGTGACCGAAAAATGTTGGCAAGAGAATCCAAAATTGGAGACTGTGTCACCAGGCCATCGAGTGGCATGCTGGGTTGATACCAAATCCGGGAGTAAGCGATAATGGAAACCGAAAAAAAGACCTTGATCAAAGTAAATAATCTGGTAATGCACTTTCCCATTTATCGTGGAGTGATCAGCCGCCAGGTTGGTGCAGTACACGCCGTGGATGGTATTTCTTTCGATGTCCAGGAAGGTGAAACCCTTGGATTGGTAGGCGAATCGGGCTGCGGCAAATCCACCACTGGCAGAACCATTCTGCAGCTCTATAAGCCAACTTCTGGTGAGGTCTATTACAAAGACAAGAACCTGGTGAAACTCAGACCTGAAGCCATGCGCATGATGAGACGTGAAATGCAAATGATCTTTCAGGATCCGTATGCCAGTTTGAACCCTCGCATGACCGTCAGGGATATTATTGGCGAACCACTGATGGCATTTGGTGAAGCAAGCGGCAAAGAGATCACTGACCGTGTTGCTGATCTGCTTAAACTCGTCAAGCTGAATCCCGATTTTGCCAGCCGCTATCCGCATGAGTTCTCAGGTGGACAGCGCCAAAGAATCGGTGTCGCAAGGGCTTTGGCCATTAATCCATCATTTATCGTTTGCGATGAACCCATTTCCGCTCTGGATGTCTCCATTCAGGCGCAAGTGGTTAACCTGCTTGAAGACCTTCAAAAAGAATTCAACCTTACCTATTTGTTCATCGCACATGATCTTTCAATGGTGCGTCATATCAGTAATCGCGTAGCCGTGATGTATTTGGGTATCATTGTTGAAATTGCAGACCGCGATACGTTGTATGTGAATCCTCTGCATCCCTATACTCAGGCATTGCTATCTGCAATTCCAGTTGCCGACCCTGTTTATTATGAGAAGAATCGCCGAAAGGTGTTGGAAGGTGATGTGCCGTCACCGGTCAACCCTCCTTCTGGCTGTCGTTTTCGCACGCGCTGCCCAATAGCCGACGCTCACTGTGCCGAAGTAAAACCAGAATTACGTGAGATCACGCCCGGCCATTTCGCTGCTTGCTTAAAAGTCTAATAGATCTTTATTAAAGGAGGTGGTGTGTTTCAGAATTTGACCATGTAATATATTTGAATCAAGTACCAAGACGAACCTAACGAATTCTCATAAGGAGGAGAAGCAATGCGTAAGTTATATACGTTAGTTGGTTTGATTATGGTCTTCAGCCTCATTTTATCGGCTTGCGGTACCCCCGCCAAAACTGAGGCCCCTGCTGCAACTGAAGCTGCTACAACCGCTGCAGTAACCGAGACCCCGGCTGTTGAGCTTGTCTTGAACCCCTATATCGGTTCAAACAAACTTGATGGCAACGGTGTTCCCCCCACATTCTTTGATGATGTCCATGTCCGCAAGGGTTTTGCCTACGCGTTTGACTGGGACACAGTCATCAATGAGGTCTGGAACGGTGAGGCTGTTCAATCCTTGACCCTTGCTCTGCCTGGCATGCCTGGCTACAGCGCGGATTCAGCCCATTACACCATGGATTTGGAAAAATCCGCTGCAGAATTCAAGCTGGCTGATGTCGATAAAGATGGCATCGCCGCCGGTGACGAAACCGATGGCTCTGATATCTGGAACATGGGTTTCCGTCTTCAGATGCTCTACAACACTGGCAACTCAACCCGCCAGATCTATGCCGAGATCCTGCAGGCCAACCTCGCCCAAGTGAACGAAAAGTTCACCGTCGAAGTTCTTGGTCTGCCCTGGCCTGCTTACTTGGCTGCCCAACGCGCCAAGAAAATTCCTGTTATGGTTGCTGGTTGGTTGGAAGATATTCATGATGCCCACAACTGGTATCAGCCCTACACCACCGGTACTTACG
>DAIEPS010000040.1 GCA_027348305.1 Anaerolineaceae bacterium
CAGCGAGTTGTTCTCCAACTCGGGGTTGGACTCGACCTTTTTAATGCCGTTCTTCTGAAAAGTCTTGAGGATGGCATCCATCAGGATCGCGTTGACCCCCTTGCCCCGATACTCTTCCTTGACGCCGATCAGGTAGAGATCCGCGCGGTCATTCTTCTTCATGGCCTTTAACAGATGGATGAACCCGAACGGGAAGAGCTCCCCATGGGATTTTTGCAGCGCATGCGAGAAAGAAGGCATGGTGATGCCAAAACCGACCAGTTCGTCCTTTTCGTTGATCACGAAGGGGGCGAACTCAGGAAGGATCATGCCAAAATACTGCTTGATCGCCAGCGCAATTTGTTTTTCAGTTAATGGCACAACACCGTAAAGGTGTTTATAGGCTTCGTTGAAAACCTCAAACATCTGTGGGGCATATTTTAGAATGTCTTTCTTCTTTTTGACTTTAAGAATGTGCAGGTTGCTGCGTTTCTTGGCGGCTTCAGCCACTTTTGAAATGGCTTCGACTGGTTCTTTGGGGACGTTGATCTCGTACTCCACCCAATCGATGGCCTTGACATAGCCCAGGCGTTCAAGGTGTTCGCGGTAATAGGGATAGTTGTAGAAACCCACCATCGTGCCCAACTGGTCAAAACCCTCCACCAGCATGGCTTCGCGGTCCATATCCGTGAACCCCAGCGGCCCATGGACGGCTTCCACGTTGAAGGTTTTGGTCCAGGCTTCCACGGTGTCGAGTAATGCTTTTGAGACATCCGGGTCGTCGATGAAATCGATCCAGTTAAAACGACCGTAATTGACGCCCCAATGTTCCTTGTAGAGCTTGTTGACGATGCCGGCCACGCGTCCGACCAGCTTGCCGTCTTGATAAGCAAGCCAGTACTTTGCCTCGCAGTGGTCAAAGGCAGGGTTCTTGTCCCAGCGCAGGGTCTCGTAATCATCCGCGAATAGGGTGGGCACATAATACGGGTTGCCCTTATAAAGTTGAAGTGGATAACGGATAAAAGTACGCAGTTCTTTTAGGGTTGTGACTTCTTTGATCACAGGCTGCATGACAGATTGCCTCTCGATCCATAATTAAGATAATTGCTTGTAAAGTTCAAACACTTGTTAAGCGCAAGAGTTGCGAAAAGCAAGTTTTATGGGGATTAATACTCAAAAAGCTTGGGGTCAATCTCCCTGGCCCAGGTGTTGATCCCTCCGGTCAGGTTTTTCACTTGAGTAAAGCCCATTTCTTTCAATTGACGCACGGCCCGCCGTGAACGGGTGCCGTTGCGGCAAAAGACCACGATCGCGTGGGTACGATCCAGTTCACCGCTGCGTTCCATCAGGTGTTCCACCGGTATGTGTAAGGCGTTTGGCAGGGCTGAGACCTGCAGTTCAACCTCTGAACGTACGTCCAGCAGTAGCGGCGGCTGCGCGGATCGCAGCGCCAGCGCCAGGTCACGCGGCGAGATCAGCTCGTCTGCAGACAGCGGTTCGCCCAGGTCCACGGCGCAGAAGGTTGGGTAGTCGATCAGTTCGTGGATCTGAGGGGTTTCGCTGCAAACCGGGCATTTCGGATTTCTCTTCAGGTTGATGGTTCTGAAGCTCATCGACAGCATATCCACCATCAACAGCTTATTGATCAGCACGTCGCCTACGCCAAGGATCAGCTTGAGAGCTTCCACGGCTTGCAGGGTGCCGATCACACCAGGGGTGATGCTGAAGACCCCGGCCTCTCCGCAGGCAGGAGCGGCTCCTTCAGGCGGCGGTTCGGGAAAGAGACAGCGGTAGCAGGCTCCGCGGCTTGCATCAAACACGCTGACCTGCCCTTCAAAGCGGTACACCGCGCCGTAGACATCAGGGCGGTGGGTGAGCGCACACAGGTCGTTGATCAGGTAACGCGTGGCGAAGTTATCAGAGCAATCCAACAGCAGGTCGTAGCCGCCGGCAATACGCTCGGCTGTCTTCTGGTCGAATGATTCAAGATAGGCATCAATCTGGATGAAGGGATTGAGGTCAAGCATGCGTTCGCGTGCGGATTCCACCTTGGGACGGCCGATCTGACTGCTGCCGTGCAGTACCTGGCGCTGCAAATTTGATGAGTCCACGACGTCATCATCCACGATGCCGATGTGCCCCACCCCGGCTGCGGCCAGGTAGAGCGCCGCCGGTGAACCAAGCCCGCCTGCACCCACGATCAGCACGGAAGTTGCTTTCAATTTCGCCTGACCTGACAGGCCGATCTCGGGCACCATCAGGTGGCGCGAGTAGCGAAAAAGTTCATCCTGCGAGAAAACGGATTGGGTCATACCAAGCATTATAGCAAGCCTGACAAAGTTGTCCAGCCTTGAATTAACCAGGCATTATTTTTGCACCTATAATTAACCTTATGGTCATCACTAAAAAGCGGACCACTCTTCTTTTTATCCTCATCATCCTGCTCGCCATCTTGCTGAGATGCGGTGCGATGGTCAACCGCACTTTCTGGTATGACGAGGCTTTCTCGATCCTGATCTCTGAAAAAGGGCCGCAAGCCATCCTCGCCGGCACCCTGACCATGGATGAACCCTCGGTGACCGCGGATATTCACCCGCCGACTTATTATTTCCTTCTCGATGGCTGGATGCATCTTTTTGGCAGCTCCATCCTGGCTGCCAGGATCCTCTCTTTATTACTGGGGATCGGAATTCTCGTCAACATCTTTTTGTTGACCCGGGAGCTGCTCGGGGTGCCTTTCGCGCTGCTGGCAAGCCTGGGCGTGGCGGTTTTTCCATTCCAGGTCCAGTTTGCCACTGAGATCCGCATGTACGCGCTCCTGACCTTCTTTCTCACCCTGGCCACCTTTGCCTTCATCAAAGGCATGCGCACGCAGTCGTGGAAATGGTGGGGTCTCTTTGCGTTCTCTGCGGCGCTGGCGCAATATACCCAGAACCTGGCGGCCTTTTATCTCATCCCGCTCGCGCTGACCGGCCTTTTCAAACGGGATTGGAAACTGGTCAGAAACACGGTTTTGGCGGGTTTGGGCGCTGTTATCCTCTACATCCCCTGGCTGGTGCATTTGCCGGCCCAGTTCGCGAAAATTCAGCATCATTACTGGATCGAACGCCCTACGCTGGTTGTCTTGATCAACCTGATGCTGCGCTACACGGCCAACCTGCCGCTGCCCGATCAATGGATGCTGCCATCGCTTTTCATCGCCTTTCTGAGCGTGACGCTGGCTGCGCTTCAAACCTTTCTGGCTTATAGGCAAAAATTGCCCGGCTACAAAATTGGAATGTGGCTTGCCTGGCTCTCTTTTGCCCCGCCGCTTTTCTTATGGCTGTTTTCGCAGTGGACTCCGGTTTACGTGGAGAGAGCCTTGCTGGCTTCACAGGCTGCCTTCTGCGCCTGGCTTGCCTGGGTGTTCCTGAGAACGTCGATGCCCAGGGTTGTTCAATGGGGCATGACGCTCATACTGGCAGTCGGCATCGGGCTTGGACTGAGCCAACTCTTTACCAATGACGGCTACGGCATCGATCCGCTGAAAAAAGTGGAGACCATCCTCACGGCAGAGGTAAGACCCGGTGATGAGGTGGTGCATTCCAACAAACTGACCTACCTGCCCCTTTTCTACTACGATCCGACACTGCCCATGACCTTTATCGGTGACGACCCCGGCGGATCCACCGATACGCTTTCAAAAGCCACACGAAAGATATTGGAGGTGAACGACGCACCGGATATCGCATCCGCTGTAGGCGATGCGGAGCGTGTCTGGTTTGTCATCTACCAGGAGTCCGTGGATGAGTATGTGGATGCGGGATATGCCACCCACGCGCATCTGCAATATCTCAATGACCATTATGAACAGGTATCACAATCCACTTATGGAGATGTGCTGCTCTACCTGTTTGAGCGGAAACAGTGATGAAAAAATGCCTGCTTGAATTCCTGATCCTGCTGCTTGTTTCAACGGCCATCCTGGCGGCTGCTTCACTGCCAAATTGGATGGGGCGTTCGCTGCAAAATGAACAAGTTTCTTTTCGCGGACAGTACTTTGACAACCAGGATTACGCCGTGGATATTGCCATGATGCGCGCTGGCATGCAGGGCGATTGGACCTATCGCATGCGTTTCACCACGGAAGTACACAAGCCTGTCTCCATCCGTTTGTTCTACCTTGCGCTGGGGCATGTCAGCAGAGGGTTGGGGCTTGAGCCAGAGACCACCTACGGCTTATTCCGCTGGATCTTTGGCTATCTGGCACTGTTTGCGATTTACAGCTTGTGCCGCAATTATTTCAAGAAAAAATTATTGCGCTGGGCTGCCTTCTTTTTAGTGGTTTTTGGGTCAGGTGTTGGCTGGCTGCAGTTGCTTGCGGGCTGGCAGTTGGGCACCATCACACCCATTGATTTTTGGCTGATCGACGCATATGTGTTTTTCAGCCTATCACTGTTCCCGCATTTTACATGCACGATCGCCCTGATGTCATTGGGGTTGCTTGGCTTCTTGAAATTTCTTAAAACGCGGCTCTGGGGTTACATCTTACTCGTTTGTGCTTCAGCGGTTTTGACCCAGGTGGTCAACCCGATCGCTTTTGCGGTGGTGGATATCACCATCCTCTTTGCCTCGCTTTCCAACCTGGTAAAAGAACGTTCCAGGTGGTTATCGGTGGTGATCCCCTTGGGGGTGATCGCGTTGGTACAGATCCCCCTCTTTCTCTACAACCTGATCGTCCTGAGCAGCGATCCGATCTGGAGCTTATATACAGCGCAAAACATCACACTGTCTCCCCCACCTGTATATTATGTGGCAGGTTTCTTACTCTTCTGGCCGATGGTCGTGGTCGGGGTGATCACTGTCATAACAGAACGCAAACCCGAATTCGTTGGTTTGTTCGGATGGCTCGTGAGCGCCTTCATCCTGGCTTACCTGCCCACGCTCATTCAACGGCGCTTCCTGCTGGCAGTTACCATCCCCATGGGGATCATAGGAATCTTCGGACTGGACAGGTTCATGGATGGTCTTGGCCCCAAAATACAACTTAAAAAATCGCTTGCCATCATGGTCAGCGTCTTGCTGGTTTCGATCTCTTCGATCTACCTGGTCTACGGCAACATGCAGGTGTTGAAAACACTGCCTGATTCCGCTTTCTACCCGGCCAGTCTGGACCCGGCTTTCAAGTGGCTGGCAGAAAATGCTGCCCCATCTGACTTTGTGCTGGCAGGCGAAAATACCAGCCAGCTTGTGGCGCAGAAATCAGGGTTGAGGGTTTATGCGGGGCATGAGATGGAAACCATCCATTACAGCGACAAGCTCAAACAAGTCGCGGCCTGGTATCAGGCGAACCTCCCTGACACGGCACTGGCGGGCAGCGGGGTGAAATGGATTGTATACGGTCCGTATGAAGAAGAACTGGCGCCCGATTTTATCCCCGGCGACAACCTTGTTGAGGTGTTCAGTAATTCAGAAGTGACCCTATTTCAAGTCAAGTAAGGCAACTTATTCCGCTGGCCACCAAAATCCGCTTTTTATCAGCCTTTCCTGAAATTCCAACACCTTGCCGGTGGCAATCTTTTCGGTATTGGGTTCGTCTGACCACTTTGTGTAGAACCAATCCAGGTAATGTTGAAAGCCCATTTTCTCCCAGTTATCGACCAGGCCGATATGCTTTTCATGATCGTCATACTCAGCGACCATTTTCTCAAGCATTTCGGGGGTGGGCTGGTGATAAACCCCTTCATGGAAAATGAAATCAGCCCCCAGCCGTCCCTTTTGATAAGCAGGTTCCTCTGTGGGGTATCCCAATACCACCGTGATCAGTGGAAAGCAGGAGGTCTCGGGCAGATTAAGGCTTTTATAGACAACATCCAGGTTGTTGCGGTGCAGCCCGTTGGTGATAAGGGAGTCTATGCCCAACGATTTAGCGGCAATGACCGCGGTTTGGGCTGCAAGCATGGTATCCATGCTGCCGGTGATAAAACCGATGATGTCGTCATTATCAAAGGCGTGGTTGAGATGTTTTGCTCCGGCAGCCAGGCGGGTGAAGTCAACACAGAAGATGAGAGCGCGGCTTCCCTGGTAACCAAAGAGGTCCTGCATCTGTTTGCGGTCGCTTAACACAATGATGGAATAACTCTGCCTGGCTGAAGCGTTGGATGTATGTAGAATGGCTTCGCAGATCAGGTCAAGATTGAGCTGACTGACCTCTTCCACCGAAAAATTGCCGTGGATGGTGCGCAAGGTATGGATGGTTTTGAGCGTCTCGTTCATTTCTTCTCCTCCCGGGTGGACAATTCGATCAATGCAACGTACCAATATTATGCAGATTATTTTTTATTTACAAGTCGATAGTCATTAAACAATCCATTTGTCTGAACTCTTGATACAATACTCCCCATGAATCGCATCCTGGGAGTTTTTCTCATTATCGTATCGGCTGCCTCCTTTGGCACCCTGGCTATCATCGGACGTTTCGCTTACGCGGACGGGCTGGATGTGACCACCATGCTGTTCCTGCGTTTCACCATCGCTGCCATCCTCATGTTTGCCTGGCTGGCCATCCGCAAGGAGAAACTTCCCCGCGGACGCACCCTGTTTCAACTGGCGGGCATGGGCGGGTTGGGTTATGTGGGGCAATCCTTCTGCTTTATGAGCGCCATCAATTATGCTTCCACCGGGTTGGTGGCTTTGCTGCTTTACCTTTATCCGGTTTTTGTCACTGTCTTGACCGTGATCTTTCAGAAAGTCAAACTGACCTCGCGTACCGTTATAGCATTGGTGCTGGCTACCATTGGGGCTGCATTAACTGCCAACCCGCAGGGCGGTCAGCTCCCCGGCATTCTGCTGGCCATCTCCGCGGCGGCGATCTACGCGGTTTACATCCTGGTGGGGACGGGTGTGATGCAGAAGGTTTCTGCCATCCAATCTTCGGCGGTGATCTTTGCTTCGGCGGCAGTGGTGTTTGGAATCATGACCGCGATAAGGGGTCCGCATTGGCCGGCGACGCAGAATGGCTGGCTGGCGATCAGCGGCATTGCCGTGATCGCAACCCTGCTTCCGGTGGCTACCTTCCTCGGCGGGTTGAAGATCATCGGCGCCACGGATGCTTCTTTGCTTTCCACTCTAGAGCCTGTGGTAACGGTGGTGCTGGCGGCCATGATCCTGGGTGAAAAGGTGCAGCCTCTGATGATTGCCGGAGGAGTGCTCATCCTCGCCGCAGTGCTTCTGATCGTCAGGCATCCTAAGAAGGACCCGATCACTGCGCCTATCTAGATCAGGTCAACTTCGCCAATTTACTTCGTCTACTGACTTCACCTAAAGGCGAATCAAGCATTTCTTTTTATGCTACAATCTTTCAATATTTACGATTGAGGCAGATAAAATGGCATCACAACAGCGCATCGTTATAAAAATTGGCACTTCCACCCTTACCGCAGGCAGCAAAAAGCTGAACCCGGCCCAGATGGTGGATCTTGCCCGTCAATGCGCTGCATTGCACGCGCAAAAGATACAGGTGGTGCTGGTTTCCTCCGGTGCCATGGCAGCCGGTCGTGAAGAATTGGGATACCCAACCCTGCCCAAAGGCGTACCTGCCAAACAGATGCTTGCAGCCGTAGGGCAGCCTCGTTTGATGGCCATGTACGAACAGTATTTCGAAATTTATAAGGTGCATGTTGCCCAGGTGTTGCTTACCCGCGCCGACCTGGCTGACCGCCACGGCTATCTCAACGCCCGCGCCACGCTTGAAGCTCTTCTCGACCAGGGCATTATTCCCATTGTGAATGAGAATGACACCATCGCCACGGAAGAGATCCGCATCGGCGACAACGATAACCTCTCTGCGCAGGTCGCCAACCTGATCGAAGCGGACTTGTTGATCTTGCTCACCGACCAGGATGGACTTTACACCTCTGATCCGCGTTCGAACAAGAACGCGAAGTTGATCACTGAGGTCGGGCCGGAACCGTTTACCAAAGTGTTATGGCAGGCGGCAGGCGGCAGTGAAAGCGGATTGGGGACCGGCGGTATGATGACCAAACTTCAGGCAGCCGACCTGGCGCGGCACGGCGGCACGGCGGTGATCATCGCTCGTGGCTCCATTGATAACATTTTGCTGCGTTTGACAAACGGTGAGGCCTCCGGCACCAGGTTGCTTCCTGTGGTGAATAAACTGGAAGGGCGTAAGCGTCGCATCCTCTCTGGAAGCCATACCAAGTGTGAGATCGTGGTCGACTCGGGTGCTGTGCAGGCGCTTTCGCGAGGTGGTTCGCTCCTTCCGGCCGGGGTCACGCTTATCACAGGCAATTTTGAGCGAGGAGACGCGGTTAAAGTGGTCACCTCGGATAAGAAACCGGTGGCAGTGGGATTGACCAATTATGGCACAGCCGACTTGCAAAAACTTTGCGGCAAACAATCCACAGAGATCGAATCTGTGTTGGGTTTTACTTTCGGCGAAGAAGTTATTCATCGTGATCACATGGTGTTGCTATGACAGACCAAATTTCCACCGGCATGCTTTTACTCGGCGAACAAGCCAAAGAGGCTTCAAGTAAACTGGCTCATGTGAGCACTGCACAAAAGAATGCCGCACTTGAGAAGATAGCCCAACAGATCGAAAAAGAAACGCCTGAAATTTTAGCCGCCAACGCCGTGGATCATGACGAAGCACATAATGCCGGTCTGAGTGAAGCCATGCTGGACAGGCTTTTGCTTAACGAGAAACGGATGCAGACCATTGTGGCTGACTTGCGCAGCGTGATCAACCTGCCAGATCCGGTGGGAGAGCATTTTGACGAACAAACCATGCCCAACGGGCTGAAGATGCACAAGCAGCGCGTGCCCATGGGGGTGCTTGGGGTGATCTATGAATCACGCCCCAACGTGACCGTGGATGTGGCCGGGCTCGCATTGAAATCTGGTAATTGCGTGATCATGCGCGGCGGCAAAGAAACCCTGCGCTCCAATATCGCCTTTATAGGCGCCATTCAGCGCGGCTTGCAGGGGTCCGGGATCCCCGCCGATGCTATCCAGCTCATTGCGGATACAGACCGCGCGCTGGTGCTTGAACTGCTGCACATGGATCGTTATGTGGATATGATCATCCCGCGCGGCGGAGCAGGGCTGCACGACTTCTGCCGCCAGAACAGCCGAATTCCGGTGATCACCGGCGGCATCGGAATCTGCCACCTGTTTGTGGATGAAAGCGCCGACCTCGATAAATCCATCGAAGTCATTCGCAACGCCAAGATCCAGCGGCCATCCGTGTGTAACGCATTGGATACAGCCCTGGTGCATCACAGCGTGGATGTGGAACTGCTGCCCCGGCTGGTCAGGCGCCTGGGCGAAGACGGCGTGACTTTCCGTGCAGATGAAACGGCCTTTGCGTTGCTCAAAGGTGAAGAAGGGGTCAAACTTGCCGGAGCACAGGATTTTGATACCGAGTGGCTATCACTGGTGCTTGGCTTGAAAGTGGTCAACACCCTGGATGAAGCCATTGAGCATATTGCACAGCATTCCACCGCCCATTCGGATGGCATTTTGACTGAAGATCGCGCCAATGCAGCCAGATTCTTGGAAATGGTGGATTCCGCGGCGGTATATGTCAATGCCTCAACACGCTTTACCGATGGCTCGCAAATGGGCCTGGGCGCAGAGATCGCCATTTCAACCCAGCGCATGCACGCCCGCGGACCGATGGGGCTGCGCGAACTAACCACTTTTAAATGGGTGGTGCAGGGCGATTATCACGTAAGACCATAAATTATTCCAGATCGGATGGATGAATGCGGCGGGCCTGTTTGGTCTCGCCGCGTTTTTTCTTGGAGTCCACGCGTTCCGCTTTGGCGCTCAGGCTGGGGCGTGTAGCGCGCCTGTTTTTGGGTTCGACGGCGGCTTTCTGGATCAGCGCGGTCAGGCGAAGCAGGGCATCCGCACGGTTTTGTTCTTGGGTGCGGTAGCGTTTGGCTTCGATCACCAACACCCCCTCATCCGTCATGCGACTGCCTGCCAGCTTGGCCAGGCGGGCTTTGACGGGGTCCGGCAATGAAGCGGATTGGCGCACATCAAAACGCAGTTGGCAGGCGGTGGCAACCTTGTTCACATTCTGTCCGCCCGGGCCGGCTGAACGGATAAAATCGAAATGTAATTCTTCATCTTCGAGATGAATGTGCGGGGTAATTTCAAGCATGAGACAAGTATAACAGTGACACATATTTTTAAAAGACTTGATTTAACACTATTAATAGTGTACACTAAATATAGTGTATAAGGAGTTGAAAATGTTAAAAAATATCACTTTAAGCGCTGAAGAGGTCGTCATCGAGCGGGCGCGCCAACGTGCGGAGCAAAACAACACCACTTTGAATTCAGAATTCAGGCGCTGGCTTGACCAATATGTGGACGTTCCCCAAAATTTAGAGGAACTTACTGAGTTTATGAAGCAGTTTGACTATGTAAAGGTTGGTAGAAAATTCTCTCGGGAAGAATTAAATGAACGATAAATTTTTTATCGACACAAATATAGTAATTTATAGTGTTGACAACGAGGAAATGATAAAAAAAACGCGTTCACTTGCTTTGGTCAGTGACTCGATAATGACTGGAATGGGAATCATTAGTTGGCAGGTAGTGCAGGAATTTCTAAATGTTGCTTCTCGAAAATTTGATACAGTTTTTAAACCTAATGACTTGAGTGAGTATGTGAAGAAAATTTTAAATCCCCTTTGCCAGGTCTATCCTGATATAAACTTGTATCAAGATGCACTTAGAATTGTGCAATCCACCCATTATGGATTCTATGATTCACTCATTATTTCAAGTGCCATAAAAGGGGGATGCACCATTCTCTATTCAGAAGATTTTCAAACTGGACAAGTAATCAACGGGTTAAGGATAGTAAACCCGTTCATTGATTAATTATCTCTGTTAATACAAAAAATCACTTTTCTAAACTGGAGACGGCCATGAAGGTATTGTTTATCGGCGGCACGGGCATTATCAGTACAGCATGTGCGACGCGGGCAATTGAAAAAGGGATTGATCTGACACTCCTCAACCGCGGAAAGTCCTCGCGGCCTACAGCGGAAGACGCCAGCATCATTACCGCGGATATCCATGATCCGGCATCCGTGCGCACGGCGCTGGCGGGCAAGGATTTTGATGTGGTGGTGGATTGGATCGCCTACACCCCCCAGGATGTGCAAAAAGATATTGACCTTTTCAGCGGCAAGACCGGTCAGTTCGTGTTTATCAGTTCAGCCTCGGCCTATCAAACCCCGGCGGCCAACCTGCCCATTCGTGAATCAACCCCGCTTGAGAACCCGTTCTGGGAATATTCACGCAACAAGATCGCCTGCGAAGAACTGCTGGTGGCAGAGTACCGCAAAAACAAATTCCCATTCACCATTGTGCGCCCATCTCACACTTATGACCGAACCAGTGTACCGGTAGAAGGCGGCTACGGCGTGATCGACCGCATGCTTAAAGGCAAACCCGTGATCGTCCATGGCGACGGCACCTCCATCTGGACGCTGACTCACAACACCGATTTTGCCAAAGGATTTGTGGGGCTTTTGGGTAATTCACGCGCCAGGGGAGAGATATTCCATATCACTTCGGATGAATGGCTCACCTGGAACCAAATTTATCAATTATTGGGTGAAGCTGCCGGGGTGACTCCTGAATTGGTGCATATTCCCTCTGAATTACTAGCGGCATACGACAAGAATATTGGCGCAGGTCTGTTAGGTGATAAGGCTAGATCGG
>DAIEPS010000041.1 GCA_027348305.1 Anaerolineaceae bacterium
ATAATTCCTTGCGAAAACTTTTCATGCCAAACCTCCGCTTCTCACCATTTTAGCTTATTTCCAAATAAAGAGCCCCATTGCTGAGGCTCTTTGTTATCCGTGAATAATGCAAACTTTATTTCGGGTTTTCCCAATACTTCATTTCGTCCAGTTTGGCGGTGTAGTTCGTATCTCCTCCCGAGCGGACGAAGGCGCCGAAGAAACCGGCGGAATAAGAAGCGTCGCTTACCGATCCCAGTTCCACGCCGTTCATGTAGAGGGTGATGGTTTTATCGACAACCTTTACACCGAGACGGTTGGTCTGGTCGGGACCTTTGTTGATCTTGTCGCTTTGCTTCCAATTGATCAGACTGACTGCCAGACCCTTGTCGCCGACCTTGCCGTCCCATTTCCACAGGCGGTAATAGCCGTCACAGGTGACCTGGTAGAGATAACCCTGGTCAGGAGATTTCAAAACAGGCACTCTAAAGATGATGCCGTAGGAATCCTTACCGGAGCAGGTGGCGGAGTTGGCGGTTAACTGGATGTAGGTATCCACCTGTTGACCCAGCAGAGGCAGACGCCATCCGGCGGCAACCTTGCTCAGGTTGGTCATAAGCATGAAGCCGTCTTTGAATTGGACGTCAATAAAGTCATCCGCGCCGGTCGGCCAGGCCCATTTGCTGTTGCCGTCCAAGGGGTCGGTACCGCTGGGGGAGCCCAGGGAATTAAGCGGATCAGTCGAGGGGATATCAAGTGTGGCCGTGGGGCTGGCTTGAAGGGTCACTTCAAGGGTGGGGGTGGCCTCAAGCGTGGGCAGAACGACCATCGCCGTGGAGGTGGGCAACTCGCCTCCCACTTCAACAACGGGTGTGGAAGTGGCCAGGATGATCACAACAGGTGTCGGTGTGGGTGCGGTGGTGGGCAGACCCAGCGTGGGCGTGGGGGGAAAGTCGATCTCAGAGGTCGGGGTCGTCATGGTCGAGAGCAGTTCCGCCACACGTGTGGCCATCTCGGCATCGGTGAGCGGCTGCTCAGCTTTCAGACTTGAGAACAGGCTGCAGCTTACCAGAAAGAACGAGACAATGACCAAAACCGGGATAATTTTTAGCTTCATGAGTGATCCTCCATCAAGGCGCTCAGGCCTTGTAACCAATCTTGCGTAAGAAATCTTTGCGCCAAACCACGTCTTCATCGGTTTCATAGCCCTTGGGTTTTTCGCCGTCGAATACACCCAGCACGGCGCGCCCCTTGCCGTTGTCTGCGATCACGACATCCACGGCATTGGCAGTGGCGCAGTAGATCTCGCAAACTTCGGGGATGTGTTTAAGGGTATTCAGCACGTTGATGGGATAGAATCCCTCTCCCAAGAAGAGGATGAAGCTGTGTCCGGCGGCTATGAGGAACGCGTTTTTACGCGCCAGTTCGAGCATTGCTTCGTCTGTTCCTGAACTTCGAATCAGGCAGGGACCGGAGGCCTCACAAAAAGCCAGTCCAAACTTGATTCCAGGTACGGTAGTCACCAGGGCTTCGTGGATGTCTTCCACTGTTTTAATGAAGTGAGACTGGCCGAGAATGAAGTTAATATCATCCGGCTTCTCGATCTTGACGGAAAGCAGGTTCATAGCAGCGCTCCTGTATATAAAAATCTACCAGCATGCATTTTTTTGCACACTACCTAGATTGCAAGGTTCATGCCACAACATCCAAATTCGGATTCGAAACAAGTTAGGGTAAAATAGAAAGGACATTCTGAAAGGACTTTGCCCCTTGTTTGAGATCACATTCTTAGGTACTTCCGCCTCGGCACCATCCCCCAAACGCAGCCTGCCTGCATACCTCGTGCAGCACGACGAATTCCGCTTCTTGGTGGATTGCGGTGAAGGCACCCAGCGGCAGATCCTTCAATCAGGGGTTGGCTTCAAACGGCTGAACCGCATCCTGATCACCCACGGACACCTCGACCACATTCTCGGACTGGCCGGGCTGCTCTCCACCTTCATGCGTTGGGAATCCATTGACAACCTTGAGATCTACGGCGGTGCCGGCGCGCTCGAACGCATCCACGACCTGCTCTACGGAGTTGTCTTGCGCGGTAACAGCGCCCCCATGCCCATCTCGCTCATCCCGATCAAGAAGGGGGTGTTCTTTGAAGGGGATGATTTCACTGTCAGCGTTTTCCCCGTGCAGCACCGCGGACCGGACTGCCTGGGTTACCTCTTTGAAGAGAAGTCACGGCGCCCCTTCTTGCCAGAAAAGGCTGCCGAATTGGGTGTGCCCATGGGTCCGCTATGCGGAAAACTGGTCTCTGGTCTGAGTATCACGCTTGATGATGGACGCACCATCACCCCTGAAATGGTGATGGGTGAACTCCGTCGTGGCACGCGGCTGGCCGCCCTGGGCGACCTTGGTGAAACCGAAAGCCTGGTTGAGACATTAAAAGATGTGGATGGTCTGGTCATCGAATCCACATATCTTGAAGAAGAAGCAGACATGGCCAAACAATACTCACACCTGACAGCAAAACAAGCGGCCGCTTTTGCCAAGAAAATTAACGCCGGCAAGATGATTATCACCCACCTCAGCCGCCGCTACCGCGATAAAGACGTGGCTGCCGAAGCTCAGAGCGTATTCCCCGGTGCCGTGGTTGCCCGGGACTTTGACATTTTCACCATCAAAAGAGAAGAATAAATTAGGATTTTGAAAATTGAGAGCGGAGAGTTGAAGAATCAATTTTCTGCTCAACATCAATTTCAGTTTAAATTAAATCCTGTGGTCGCGCTCCCAAACCACAGGATTATTATTAATTATTTACCGAACGTTTATCATGTTTTTACTTTAGTTCAACCTTTCAGACTGTAAACTAAAAACCGATTAATTCAGTTGTTTTTAAGGAATAGGATCACCCTCCAAAAATTGGCAGGGTTATTTCTCCTCGGAGTGAAGATGAAATTTAACTTACGCATGAAATTAATCCTGCTCGCGGTCAGCAGCGTCATTGTCACCGCATTGGTCCTGGCCGTGGTTGGCATCTGGCAATCCAGAATTGCACTGGATAAATCCACACAGCAGGCTGACGCCTTCATTCAGAAAGAGATCAATCAGATCACCACGGATACCTACAACCTGGTCCAATCACAGGATGAAGCCATCTCTCTGCAAGTGCAAGGCGGATTGAACGTACTTCAGAAATTGGTTGAAAACGAAGGCGGATTAAGTGTCAATGACCAGTTCGTTGTCTGGGCTGTGGTCAACCAGTTAACCAAAAAATCTCAGGGGGTTAGGCTTCCTCAATTGATCCTCGGAGATAAATGGTTGGGTAAAGTAACCAATGCCAATGTGCCCATCCCCGCCATTGATGAGATGCAGAGTTTAATTAACTCAAAGGCCACGATCTACCAACCCATGCCAGAGAATGCTGGCTTGCTGCGAGTAGCAACCAATGTGATCAATGCGGATGGCAACCGTGCTCTGGGAACATACATCCCGGCCAAAAACGCGGACGGGAGTGACAATCTCGTTTACACGAAGGTCATGGGGGGAGAAGACTATATTGGCATCGCATATGAAGTTGACGCCTGGTATATCACGGCATTCCACCCTGTGACAGACGAGAAAGGTCAGATCATTGCCGTGCTGTCAGTCGGTGTTAAACAAGAAAGTGTTGCGACGTTAAGAAACGCCATCCAACAAACCAAGGTGGGTTCCACTGGTTTCATTTCCATTCTTGGTGGCAAGAATGATCAACAAGGAAAGTACATCATTTCGCAAGGTGGCACCCTTGACGGACAATCCGCCTGGGATGAACAGGATAATGAAGGTAACCTCATCTTTCAGCAAATCATCAAAGCGGCTGTCGCTCTTCCTGCCGGAGAAATAACCGGTTTTCGTTACACTTCAAAAGCGGATCGATCACAACAGATCGTTAATGTTGCTTACTATGCACCGTGGGATTGGGTCATCTTGATCAACGCCAATCAATCAGATTATCAGACCTTTTTTGATGCTTTGCAAAAAACCCAGGCCAGAATGATGTGGATGTTCATCTTATTCGGGCTTGGACTGGCAGCGATCTGTTCTGTGATCGTATTTTTCCTGGCTTCCAAGATTGCAAACCCATTGGTTTCATTAACCCAGACGGCCAAACAATTGGCCGAGGGTGATATTTACCATGAGATCACGCATACCTCTAACGATGAAACAGGCGCCCTGGCTGACGCATTCAGGCAGCTTGTCAAATACATTCAAAATATTGCCGGTGCTGCAGATTCCATATCCAAGGGGGATTTATCCCTTGAGGTTAAGCCCATTAATTCAAAAGACGTGCTTGGCACTGAATTTGAAGAAATGCTGACGAACCTGCGCGAAACGATCTCCACGCTGAAAAATGGGGTCGGCATCCTGGATGACGAATCAAAGCAATTAGCTGAAGGTTCAACCCAGGTAGATCAGGCAACATCTCAAATTGCAGCCACAATGCAAGAAATAGCCAAAGGTGCAACACAACAGGCTGCCAGTGTGACCACAACCACCAACATCGTTGAACAATTAAGCAATTCGATCCAAAGAGTGGAGAAAGTATCCCAGCAGCAGTCTGATGTTGTGGCTGAGGTATCAGAGAAAACATATCAAATTTCCATTGCCATTCAAGAGGTCGAAGGGCACACAAAATCGGTACAGCAGCAGGCTCAATCCGCTGCGGATTCCGCTTCGGATGGTGTATTGACGGTGGATGCCACACTGGAGGGCATGAAGAAGATCCAATCCAAAGTCAACCATTCTGCTGATAAAGTTCACGAAATGGGGTTACGCTCAGAAGAGATCGGACGCATCGTTGAGACCATCGATGATATTGCTTCCCAAACCAACTTGCTCGCACTGAACGCCGCCATTGAAGCGGCCAGGGCGGGGGAGCACGGCAAAGGGTTCGCGGTTGTGGCCGACGAAGTGAGAAAACTATCCGAACGGTCAACCACATCCACGAAGGAGATCAGCGAACTGGTCAATAGAATTCAGGAAACGGTCAGAGAAGCAGTCGATGCCATGGAAGAAAGCTCAAAAGAAGTGGATTCGGGTGTGGATAAAGCTGAAAAATCCGGTGAGTCTCTGCAGAGGATCCTTGAAAGTGCTGAAATGGTCACCGCCCAGGCCGCCAAGGCGGCTGAAGTCGCCAACAAGATCGGTGTTTCTGCCAGCGAACTTGATAAGTCCATGCAGCAAATGGCTGAAATTGTCGATGCCAACCGCTCTGAAGCTGCTGAAATGACCGCCAATTCCAGCATTGCCAATGAAGCCATCGAGAATATCGCCTCCATCAGCGAGGAAAGCAGCGCGGCAATTGAAGAGACCTCCGCCTCAACCGAGGAGGTTACCGCGCAAGTCTCAGAATTCAAGACCTCGATCGATCACCTGGTTGAGACGATGCAGCAGCTTCGCAAGGCTTCTAATAATTTCAAACTTGAATAGATGTCTTTTTAGTCTAAAGTGTAAAATCGGGGTGGAAAATTCTTCCACCCCGACAAAAAAGTTGTATAATCAGCACAATTTTTATCCGTAGTTGCATAGACAACAAACCTTTTTGAGGTAACGATGGCGCTGCTTTTCTGTCGCCGTCTTCAGCTTGAGTTTATGATCGGTCCAGTCAACTGATCATTTCCCTCCTTTTTACAGCCCCTCTTCCCTAGTCAGGAAGGGGGGCAACGTTTTACTTGTGGAGGGCAAGACCCCCGCGGTTTTTAAAACCGCGGGGGTCTGAACCCGGCACATGTTGTACAATTAATTATCTTATTCGTGGAGGTAAACTGATGAGCCATTTACCCATAGATCACAGCGACGTGCCGATCCGCCTGTTCAAGTCGGATTTCCTGGAGTTCTTTTCGCATATCAGCCCCGTGGCAGTCACCATCATCTGGCTGCCGGTGGCAATCTTCTTCTTATTCCGCTCCATCGCCGAAGCGCCCCTCCACGGATTTCCGTTTTACATCCCCCTCGGCATGCTGATCGGGCTCTTCGTCTGGACGCTCTCGGAATACCTGCTGCACCGCTTCGTCTTTCACTTCCCGGCCAAATCAGAACGCGGAAAACGCATCACATTCCTGTTCCACGGCGTGCATCACGCCCAGCCTCAGTGCAAGACCCGCCTGGTCATGCCCCCCATCGTTGCCATCCCGCTGGCCACTGCTTTTTACTTCTTGTTCCGCCTGGTGGTGGTGACCCTGTTCAAGGCGCCGCTGTGGTTTGACCCCATTTTCTCCGCTTTCATCCTTGGCTACCTGACCTACGACCTGACCCATTACGCCACCCATCACTTCCCCATGCGCAGCGGATATGCCAAGTTCATCAAACGCTATCACATGCAGCATCATTACAAGACCCCAGACGCGCGTTACGGCGTCAGCTCTCCGCTCTGGGATTATGTATTCAGGACAAAACCAACCGAATGAACACTTATCTCTTTACCATCTTGATGGTTTTCTTGTTTTTTATAGCGGTTTGCCTGGTCATGTCCGTGCCGTTGACCAAACGGCACCGGCTTATAGACTTCCGCTCTCCCGCGGATCTGGGCCTTGACTTCAAGGTTGTGCATTTCCCCTCCACGGATGGCGTCACCCTTTCCGGCTGGTGGATCCCGGCCGAGGGCTCGCCAAACACGATCATCTTTCTACACGGTTTCGGCGGCACGATGGATCCCGACCTCAAGTATGTGCCGGCTTTCATCCAGGCGGGCTACAACGTCTTGATGTTTGACTTCCGCGCCCACGGACGCAGTAACGGCAGCCATACCAGTCTTGGCGCGCTTGAAGTGAACGACGTCATTGGCGCCATCCATTTTGCCAAATCCTGCAACAGTTGGGCTATCGGGCTGATGGGCTTCTCAATGGGCGGCAGAGCCGCGCTGTTGGCCGCTGCGCAGCATCCGGGTGTTCAAGCCGTTATCTCCGACGGAGGGCCTCTCAGGCTGACTACCGCGGTCAGTATGGAACTGCGTCGCCGCAAGGTTCCTGACAGCCTGAGCCCCCTGCTGGCTTTCATGTGCGTGCTTGGCGCCTCGCTGCGGCTGTTTGTGAACCTGTTTTACAATGATCCGCTGGTGTTGGGCGCAAAGATCGCACCCACACCGGTGCTGCTCATCCACGGCGACAAGGATCCTTACACGCGCAATAACGAATTGAACAAAATGATGAGCAAGTCCAAGGGCAACCTGCAGCTATGGCGGGTGCCAGGCGCCAACCACCGCGAGGTGGATTTGGTCGACCCTGAGTATTACCTTGATAAAGTGCTCTCTTTTTTTGATGCAAACGTAAAACCAAATTAGAAATTTAACCCTGAGGACGCCATGAGTTTTTTATCTTCCATCATAGTTGTTGAAGATGTGATCCGTTCGCGTGACCTGTATGAAAGAATTATGGGTATGAAGGTAACAGAAGACCATGGGATTTACAACGTTGGCTTTGAAGGTGGTCTTTCACTATATCAAAAAGAACTCTTTCAAAACCTGACGGGAGGGTTGACCGTAATCAATCGGGCAAACAGCGTCGTGCTCAATTTTGAAGTACAGGACATGGAAAGTGTTGAACAAACCATTCTCGATTCCGGTTTTGATTTTATCCACCGAATCCAAGAACAACCCTGGAAACAAAGAGTTTTTCGTTTTTATGACCATGATGGACACGTATGCGAAGTTGCCGAACGCATGGATATTGTCTTTCGCAGATTGCAGGGTGAGGGCAAGTCGTTGGAAGAAATAGCTGCATTGACCGGGTTAACCATTGAAAGAGTAAAAGAATTGTCGTAAATCTTCATCTTGATTCAAAAATCATAACTTTACCGCATAATTTCGCAGGAGAAGATCATGAAAAAACACGTCAGCGGTTGGTATATCTTTGTGCTCAACGCGTACTGGATCGGCCTTTCTTTCATGTGGAACAGCCTCCACGTCACCATTCTGCCTGCCGTGCTGCTCAAGTACGTGCCTGAGACCCAGAAGAATACCTGGCTCGGACTGTTGACCTTTGGCGGGCTGATCCTGGCCATGCTGATCCAGCCGCTCTCGGGAGCCATCAGCGACCGCTGGCAATCAAAAATGGGGCGCCGCCGCCCCTTCATGTGGTTAGGCACCGGCGGGGACCTGGTCTTTCTGGCGATCATGGGTTTCATCGGCGGGCTGCCCGCGCTTTTTATCGGCTATGTCGGCCTGCAGATCACATCCAACGTTGCGCACGGTCCCGCCCAGGGCTTGCTGCCGGATGAAGTGCCCGCCTCACAATTGGGCATGGCCAGCGGCATCAAGACCACCATGGATATGGCCGGCATCATCCTTTCCTCTTTATTGATGGGTTTCTTGATCTCCGCCAAGAACCCTGACCCGACCCTCTCGACCATCGTCATCATTGCACTGCTCGTGGTTTTTGGTTTGATCACGCTGCTGGGGTCGCACGAGCAATCCACTTATGTGGCTCAGCGCACCCGTGTGGATTGGAAGGCATTGTGGAAGACCGTTTTCTACTTCAAGGCGGAAGGGGATAAGAATTACTGGCGCCTGATCTTCAGCCGCTTCCTCTACCTGGTGGGCATTTACGGATTCCAATCTTTTGCCCAGTACTTCATCCGCGACAAGTTCAGCAGCCAGGACCCCATCCAGTTCACCCAGTTCGTGATGGGCTCGTTCGTGATCGTGCTGATCATCTTCTCGTTGTTCTCTGGCCGCTGGAGCGACAAGATCGGACGCAAACGCCTTCAGATCGTCTCTTCCTTTGTCGGTGCTTTGGGCGCCATCCTTGTCAACTTTGCAGTGACACCTATCCAACTGATCCTCTTCGGCAGCATCCTGGGCGCCGGCCTGGGCATGTTCCTCGCCACCAACTGGGCCCTAGCCAACCAGATGGCGCCTTCAGGCGATGTGGGCAAATTCATCGGGTTGACCAACCTGGCGACTGCCGGTTCGGCCGCTGTGGCCCGCCTCGAAGGCCCCATGACGGATGTGCTCAATAACGCTGCACCCGGTCAATGGTGGGGCTGGACAGCTCTCTTCGCCGTGTCTGCCGTGCTCATGCTGGCATCCGCCCTGGCCATGCGCAAGGTGCCTGAGTTCAAGGGAGTAGACAATCATGAGGCGTCTGCCTAAAAAAGACGGGCTATCCTTTATAATCAGTGTATGAAACCCCGACTCTTAAAGTTGACTCAGGGTGAGGTACGCTCACCCATCTATCTGCCGGATGCCACCTTCGGGGTGGTTCGCTCGGTGGATTCAGAGGACCTGTTCTCAATTGGTATAGAAGCGCTGGTAATGAATACGTTTCACCTGATGCAAAAACCCGGCTCCTCCACCATCCAGGCGTTGGGCGGGCTGCACAAGATGTCCAACTGGAAGCGCAACATCGTCACCGACTCGGGAGGTTTTCAGGCGTATTCGCTCATCCGTCAGAACCCCAAGTTTGGCAGTATTCATGAGAAGGGCATCACCTTCCAGCCGGAGGGTAGTTCGCGCAAGTTCCAACTCACCCCTGAAAAGACGGTGCAACTTCAGATCGGCTACGATTCTGACGTGGTCATCTGCCTCGATGATTGCACTAATGTGGACGAGAACCTGGCAGCACAGAAGGAATCTGTGGAACGCACAATTGCCTGGGCGAAGAAAAGCAAGAAGGAATTCAACCGCATTATTGAGCAGAAGAAGCTTACTGAAGATACTCGTCCGCGTTTATTCGCGGTGGTGCAGGGCGGGGGATACCCCGAACTGCGTCTGCGTTGTGCTGAGGCCTTGCTTGATATCGGCTTTGACGGTTACGGTTTCGGCGGCTGGCCGCTGGATAAAAACAACCACCTGCTCACTGACATTATCGGATACACCCGCAGCATCATCCCCGAAGAATACCCCATGCACGCATTGGGCATCGGGCACCCAGAAAACGTGCTGGTCTGCTTCGAGCTGGGCTATGACATCTTTGACTGCGCCATGCCAACGCGCGACGCCCGCCATGGACGATTGTTCACCTTCCGCCAGGGTGCGGATGCCCCCGATTTCGGTCTTAACGGCGACTGGTTTGGCTTCAAGTACATCAACGATGAGGAACACATCAAGGCAGACCGCCCCATCAGCGAGGACTGCGACTGCCCGTGCTGCCGTCATTATTCCATGGGTTACCTGCACCATCTCTTCAAGATGGGTGATACCCTTTTCTTCCGCCTGGCCACGCTGCACAACTTGCGCTTCATGGTGCAGTTGTGTGAACGCATTCAAGGGAAGTTCGCCTGATGTCTGCGCCCGACGAATTGCTTGAAGAGTTGATCCAACAGGTGACGGCATCATCCAAGTACGCCTCCATTTCACCTGATCTGATTCGTGAGATCGGCGCAAAGGAACTCATCAAACGCCGCAGCCTGAAGGAAGCGGTCAAGGAAACACGCAATAAACTGCATCAGGTGGGTTCCGCGTTTCAAGAAAAGCCAATCCCATACGCCGCCTGGTTGGACGAACTCTCAACCCTGTCGACCGACCTGCAAGATGAAACGGTCGTCGCAACCCTGAAACGCCAGATGAGCATGCATGCCTCCACCGCTGAACGCTTATCCATCCTGCAGCATTTTTTCAATGAGGCGCTGGCTTCCATTGCACCGGTTTTTTCGATCCTCGACCTGGCCTGCGGACTTGATCCGCTCTGCCTGCCATGGATGCCTGCCGCCCCAGATTTGGAGTACACCGCCTGCGATATCTACGGCGATATGACCAGCTACTTGAAGGCTTATTTTGATCATTTCAAGGTCAACGGTCGTGCATTCGTGTGTGATCTGACGCAAACAGTGCCTGATGCATCCGCACAGGTGGCACTGCTGCTCAAAACCATCCCCTGCCTTGACCAGGTAGACAAGAACGCCGCCAAACGCCTGCTCAAGGAACTTAACACAAAGTTCATCCTGGCTTCCTTCCCTGCGCACAGCCTCGGGGGCAAATCCAAGGGCATGCTGCAGAACTACGAAACCCGATTTAATCAATTGATCGAAGGGGAAAGCTGGAAGATCACCCGCCTGGAATTCACCGGTGAACTGGCTTTTTTGATCGAAAAGTGAGCACCGATGAAACGTAAAAAGAAGTCCACACAAAAGCCCCTCATTCTCATCCCCTCCAAGACGGAGCAATTGACCGCTTTTCAACCCTTGCTCAGCACGGAGGAATATACTGCTCTTGAAGTTGAGGTTGAAAAAACTTTGCCGCCCGCCATCCGCGTCAATCCGTTCAAGGCGCCGCCCGGTCTGGCACAGGCTCTTTCTGCGCGCTACGGCTGGACGCTGACACCGATCCCGTTTTGTGAAGAGGGGTACCGCGTGCAGGTCAACGACGGCCCCACGGTCAGCGCGGCGCTGGAACACCGCATCGGGCAGTATTACATCCAGGAGGCGGCATCCATGCTGCCGGTGGCCCTGTTTGACATCGAAGCCGGGGACGAGGGTCTGACGCTTGACCTTGCGGCATCCCCCGGTGGCAAGACCACGCATATCGTGGCGCGCCAGAACGACCGCGGGCTGGTATTGGCCAATGATTCCAGCCAGGGTCGCATCCAGGCATTGAAAGTGGTGCTGCAGCATTGGGGTGCCACCAACACTGCAGTGACGCGTTTTGCGGGCGAGAAATTCGGAAGCTGGTTCCCGAACACTTTTGACCGTGCCTTGATCGATGCGCCCTGTTCGATGCAGGGGTTGCGCACCGCG
>DAIEPS010000042.1 GCA_027348305.1 Anaerolineaceae bacterium
GTCTTTTTCAGGCCGGGCTGGTCTATTTTGTCACCATCATCTTTGGCTATTCCGATTCAATGATGGTGGCCTTTGGCGGCACGATCCTCGGCCTTTCCTTCATCATCTATCCTTTCGTTGCCACCATGGCCAAAAGGACGGGAAAAAAGAATCTGCTGATGATCGCCCTGCTGATCATGTCAGTGGTGATGATCGCGCTCGGTTTTGCCGACAAACTGCCCTTCCCGGTGAAGATCACTGCATGGGTCATCGTGGCCATCGTTGCCCTGCCGGGCGCCATTACCGGCATCATCCCCGGAGCGATCAACAACGAGATCGTGCGCGAAGATTGTCTGCGCACCGGGGAGGCCAAGGAGGCCAACTTTGGCGCGGCGGCCAGCCTGCTCACCGCCATCCCCAGCGGATTTGTCAGTCTGATCATGCCGTCCATCCTCCTGCTGGGACGCAGCACGGAAAACCCGGCTGGTGTGAGACTGATGGCCATCATCAGCGCCGTGTGCATGGTGGCAGCGCTGCTGATGCTTTACTTCCTGTACGACGAGAAGAAGATCCTAACCTCGCTCAGAAAATTTGGATACGAATAAGAAGAGAATGAATCCTTCCCTTCGTATGAGATCAAGTTCTATTTGTCATTCGTAAAATAATAATTCCTTTCCCGCTCAGGCCTCACCCCTGCCCCTCTCCATCCAATGGATGGAGAGGGGTTCGAAATATATACATCGAAAAACACGGTTAATGCACCCCAAAGCGAAGAAAGAAGAGAGCAATTGGATTACAGAGTAGAGGTTACATTTTTCTTACGTTTCACAGCACACTGGTGGGAAAATGCCAACTGGAAATTCGCATGAACCTCAACCCATCAACCACGATAAACTATTGTTGAAAATCTTATACCATCCAAAAGTGATACAATTCGTTCATCAAATTCGTTATCATATATAGTTTTTATTACGCGCGGTATATTCTCTTTACATAAAACTGATGACTTCAAGGAGATCAAATAATGCACGCTTTACTCTTGGCAGGAGGATTTGGACAAAGATTATGGCCCATCAGCCGAAAGAATTCTCCCAAACAATTTTCACCCATCCTGGATAACAAGTCATCTTTACAATTGGCAATCGAAAGATTGAAACCGATCATGCCCGTGGAAAATATTTTTATTTCCACCAATGAACGCTACGCCCAACTTCTCCATACTCAATTCCCCGAAATCCCAAAAGAGAATTTCATATTTGAACCTACCAGGCGTGACCTGGCCGCCGCGGTTGGGTTAAGTTTCTTCAAGCTCAACAAAATGGGAATAAAAGGCCCCATCCTGCTGCAATGGACGGACAATTACCTGCAAAATAATGAAGCCCTGCTCAATGCGGTCAATGTTGGCGTTGAACTGGTCAGCCAGAACAGCAACAGGATGATCTTTTTGGGCGAGACCCCGCGCTACGCATCTGAAAACCTTGGCTATATCGAAATCGGTGATGCCTATGGAAAAGTGCAGGGCATGCCCTACTATGCATTCCGTTCCTGGTCATACCGTCCGAGCCTCGAAAAATGCGTCGAAATGGTGGCCTCTGGCAAGTTCCTGTGGAATATCGGCTATTTTGTGACGACCGTTGAATTCATGGTGGAACAGTACCGCCTTTTGGCCGGTGATATCACTGAAATAGTCGAAAAGATCTACGCCAGCGATGACGAAAAAGAAACAGAAAAAAGGTTAAGAGAACTTTACCCAACCATCCCATCGCTGCATTTTGATGAAGCCTTTTTAATGAGACTGCAGCCTGAACAGGCCGTCTTGCTAAAAGTAAGCCTTGGATGGTCTGACCCCGGCAACCTGTACAGCCTGAAAGAATCGCTGCAAACCTCCAAAGAAGAAAATGTCGTCCGCGGAAACGCCATTGCGGTGAACACCACCGACAGCCTGATCATCAATGATGAAGAAAAGATCGTTTCGGTGATGGGCCTGGATGGGATCATGGTGGTCAATATGAACGATGTCTTGCTGGTAATCCACAAAGATTCAGTGAGGCACATCAAAGTGCTTCTGGATGAGATCGAGAAAAAAGGCAAAGAAGCCCTGCTATAAACATCAAAAAGACCGCACAAAATGCGGTCTTTTTTGCGGTTTAGGGTTGATGTGAGACTCACCCTTGAGACAGGATCAGGTCAACAATGTCTTCAACGGATCGATCAATATCTATCGTGAGTGCTTCGTCCGGCTCTTCGAGGATTTCGAATTGGCTGCGCAGCATGGCGGGCTGCATGTAATGACCCGCGCGCGCAGACATGCGCGACCAGATCAGATCGTAACTTCCTTTCAAATAGACGACCTGCACATCCGTGCTGCCGGTGGATAAAACCTGCCGGTATTTTTCTTTTAGCGCAGAACAGGCCAGCACCCCCGGATGAGCCTCTGTCAACGCGTTGGCAATCAGCACGTGCAGCGTATTCAACCAGGGGGCGCGGTCTTCATCCGTCAATGGGATGCCGTTAGCCATTTTCTTGATATTTGAAGCCGGGTGAAAATCATCCGCATCGAAGAAACTCCAGCCCAGCTCGCGGGCAAGCGCCTTTCCGACGGCGGTTTTACCGCTGCCGGATACTCCCATGATGATGTAAAAACGAGGTTTCAAATTAATCATCCATCACTCAGGCCTCACCCCTGCCCCCTACGCTGCGCGTGTTGGGGGCCTCCCCTCTCCATCCTACGGATGGAGAAGGGAATGAGAGGTATAGGGGTAAGGCAATAATTTCAATTCCTTGGATTCCTGTTTCTGACGCACTTCTTCAAGAACAAAACATCATATATTAGGTATTTCCAGTAACCGAACCCTAATATTGTTCTCCCAGGTAGTTGGCAGGCAGTCTGCGGGTGAAACGCAGTTCCGCGTTATAAGCCACACGCAGCAACAGCGCCTCATCCCAATGGCGGCCGATGGCCTGCATGCCGATGGGCATGCCGTTGGCATCGTAGCCCACCGGGAAGGAGATGGCGGGCAGCCCCAGAAGGTTGCCAGGGAAGACAAAACGCATCATTTCAGTATCCGTGCTCAGGTCAGACCAGCCGTTGCTCTCAGCTTCTGCGGGGACGACGGGGGCGGTCAGCGCCGTGGTTGGCGTGAGGATGACATCCACCTTTTCAAAGACATCGGCAAAGATCTTCATTGCGCGCGTACGCATACGCTGCGCCTGGATGTAATCATGCGAACTCATTTCCTGGCCGAGTACCAGACTCAGGCGGGTCGCCGGGGCGAAATCACCCCAGTTCTCGGGGTAGTTCTGCATGCAGGCGGCCATCTCGCTCAAGATGGTCACCGCATGGGCGACGCGCATGGCGTCCAACTCGGGGATTGTCACTTGCGTCACCAATGCGCCGCATTTTTCGAATTCAGCGGTCATCTTCTCATTGGCTTCGACGATCTCGGGGCTGGCGTGTTTGGACCATTCGGAAAAGACACCTACGCGCACACCCTTGAGGTCCGCCTTGTTCCAACCCTCCAAGGTCACTGGGGATTGCTGCTGCGACAGGGATTCGTCAGGGTCCGGTCCGGCAATGACCTGGTAAACCATGGCCACATCTTCCACCGAAACACCCAGCGGACCCAGGTGCGCGACACTCCAGCACAACGGAGCCGCACCGGCTTCACTGACGCGCCCAAAGGTGGGCTTAAGACCGACCACGCCGCACAGGCTGGCCGGCACGCGGATGGAACCTCCGCCGTCCGCGCCGATGGCCACGGGCACAATCCCCGCTGCCACTGCCGCACCGGAACCGCTCGAAGACCCGCCGGTATCGCGATGCAGGTCATAGGGGTTGCAAATGCGTCCGTGATGAACGTTCTCGCCGTTGGTGGCAATGCCGATCTCGTGCATGTTGGTCTTGCCCACGAGCAGGGCTCCTGCGGCGCGCAAACGCGCGGATACATAAGAATCCTTGGTCACCGGTTTGGCGCCCAAAAAGCTTGTTCCAACCGTGGTCGGGTAAGGCACAAGGTCCACCTCATCCTTGACTGCCACGGGCACACCTTCCAAGAAACTGCGCGGTTTGCCGGCTTTGAGTAATTCGGTGGAGATTTCAGCCTGTTTGCGGATGTCCTCCGCGTAGCTGGCAGAAAAGGCGTGCATCGCCGGGGAGGTCTTTCCGCTCTTATCGATGGCGTCGATCACCTGCTCTGCCGCTTGAAGCGGGGTCAGTCTGCCCTGACGGTAAGCCAGTGCATAATCTCGCACCGTGCTGTAAGCGATCAACTCACGTGAGGTACGCGGGTTGGAGGGTTCCGCTGTGGGAGTTTCCATGTGACCCACGGCATGCTGATCAGGGATAACGAGAGGGAACAGGGTTGGTTCCTCATCGAATTTCATCTTTTGCAGCTTGGGGATGCCCCCATTCTCGAGCAGGCTGCCGATCAACAACGGACGGGTAACCTTGCTGCTGACCACACCTGCAAACAAAGAAAGCATTTTGCCGTAAAGCTTGGGGAGGTTCAGTGACTTAAGGTCATAATCCATAAGAGTCTATTGTTCTCCTTATCCCTGTGAGTGTTGCTTATGAAAGCTCATTTTACGTTGATCGCTATGGCAACAAGCGCTTTAAGGATCTCAACCTTGGCTTTATTGCGAGCCAGCGGCTGCGCCTGACCGGCCACCCATTTGACAGCCTCATTCGCGGCTGCTTCACCTGGTGCCTGTCCTTCCAACCTTTTCTCGATGGCATTTACCCGCATGGGGACGGGTGCAACCGCGCCCAGCACCATCCTGACATTGTGGAACTTCCCATCCTTCAACTCTGTCTTAAACGCAACACTGATGATCGGGAAGTCGATGGAATTTCGGGTGCGGAATTTTTGGTAGACCTGCCGGCTGCCTGTCTCAGGAGTGGGGATAAAGACCTCCTGGATCAATTCATCATTCGCCAGGACAGTGGTGCTGTTTGGTGTGGCCGCAAACAATTCTTCAACCAAGAGCGTTCGCCTGCTGGTGATCACCTTTGCATCCAGGGCGATCAATGCAGCGGCAAGGTCAGAAACGTTGACTGCCACGCAGCCGCAGTTCGCGCAACGTTTGGCTTCGATCTCGAACCCTTCGGCTGAAAGGCTCTGTTTATCTTCAGTGGACAATGACCGCTGCGAAACTGGCAGGTCTGGGACGGCAACGTGCACGCTTGAAGCAAGCGCGGCAGTGTTGATGTTCAATTTGACCTTGCCGGTAGAAAGCGGAGGTCTGGCAACGGAAACACCCTGCAAGTAGGCATTGATGCCAGCCGCCGCGGTTTTACCTGAAGCCATGGCTTGCACCACGGTGACCGAATCCCCAGATGCATCACCACCAGCAAATACGCCATCCATGGCCGTAGCAGTGGTACTTTTTAATGTGACCAGCAGGCCGCGTTCAATCAGAAGCGAAGATTCCGCATAAGCCAAATCGGCAGCCTGGCCGATGGCCACCAGAACCTGGTCGGCTTCAACACGAGTTGTCTCTTTTTCATTGAAGACGGGAGCAAAGCGTCCATTCCTGTCAAAGACCGAGGTGCAGCGGACAAGTTCCAATCCGCCCAGCCTGCCCCCTTGCTGAATGACGCGTTTTGGTCCCCATGAAGGCAGGATCTGAATGCCGTCTTCTTTGGCCTGAATGAGGTCTTCTTCCACGGCAGGCATGGTTTCAAGTGTTTCGAGGCAGGCCATGGTGACCTGGCTGGCGCCAAGCCGGCGTGCGGTGAGCGCCACATCCACGGCCACGCTGCCGCCGCCAATGACCAGTACTTTCCTGCCTACGAACTGCTTGACCTCTTTTTGAACATTGATCAGAAATTCCAGACCTGAACCCAGAAGTTCGCTGCCTTCGATCTTCAATTGCCGTCCGGTCCAAAGACCGGTGGCAAGAAAGACACTTTGATGGCATTCCCGCAGATCCGCAATGGTGAGGCCCACGTCGCCAATATGCGCATTGAACTTGAATTGGATGCCCATGCCCTCAAGCGCTTTCACCTGTTTTCGTAGTACCGCTTTCGGAAGGCGGTATTCCGGAATGCTGTAGCGCAGCATGCCGCCCGCCTCAGGCATCTGTTCATAAATAGTGACCGCGTGACCCTGTTTACGCAGGAAGTACGCCGCGGAAAGCCCCGCCGGGCCGGACCCAACAATTGCAATGCTTGTGCCGAATTCGACAGCAGGCGTTGGATAGTACTTGGCAATATCCTCCAGAGACAAATCCCCGAGCGTCCGTTCAACGTTGCGGATGCCGACAGGGTCGTCGAAATCGTGACGATTGCAGGTTTCTTCACAATAGCGCGAACAGATGCGTCCGGTGATCGAAGCCAGCGGATTCGTTTCCAGCAGGATCGCAACGGCTTCTTCCACTTTGCCTTCACGGATCTTTTCCATGTAAGCGGGGATGCCATTGTGAATGGGGCAGCCCGTCTGGCAGGGCGCGGCGCTCACGCACATACCACCAAAGATGGAATGGTAGCGGTTCTCGGCAAACAAGGCGTCACACCACTTGCCGCCCTTTCGCAGGCAGTCAAAGTTGTTGTCAGGGTTGCGGTAATACCAACAACGCGGTTCCTGACAAAGGTTACCGGCAAGCGTGGCGATGTTGCGAATTTGCGGTGATGCCACACTTGCGGCCGCCTGGGCCAGAAGCGAATAGGATCTTTTTATGTCAGGATGTCTGGCAATCTCTGTGATGGTGGCGAGTGCACCAATATGAATGCCGGTAGCATCAGGTCTTATATAGCTGGAACCTTTAATGGATTTGAGTCCGATGAGTACTTCCGGTGGTTCGGCATGGACGGCATCTTTGAGGGAGCCCAACAGGTCAGTTCCGCCGGCAAGCACCGCCGCGCGTCCGCCGTTTTCTTTTAATAAGGCTTCTGCCGACTGTAAATTCTCAACTGCGATAAATTTAATAGGTTTGAGTGTCATGGCTTCACCTTATATCCGGCCCAAAGCCTGGAGGATTCTTTCAGGGGTGAGCGGAATTTCATCCACCCGGGCGCCGATGGCGTTATAAACCGCGTTGGCTACTGCGCGAGGCGTGCAGGTCAGAGTACCCTCGCCAATGCCGCAAGCGCCGTATTCGCCTGCTCCTTTCCATATTTCAAGCAGGACCGGTTCCACACCGGGCATGTCAAGAATGGTGGGCATTTTGTAATCGATCAAATTGAAATTAAGCGGCACCCCGCGGATCGGATCGTAGATCAATTCTTCGGTCATTGCTTCGCCAATCGCCATCACCTGCCCACCGATCTGCTGCGCTTCAGCGCCTGAAGCATACATGACCGTTCCGCAGTCGTTAATGATCACGAGTTTCAGCACCTGTGCGCGGCCGGTGGTAGTATCCACCTCCACTTCGGCGAAACTGGCGATATAGGGAACACCCGTTTTTGAGTCATCAGGTTTGCGGCTGACCATTGCGGATATTGGCACAAGATCGCCTTTCATCAGCAGCTCTTTGACACTGATGGTCTTGCCAGGGGCGACAAATTGCCCATTGACGATATCCAGTTGGTCACTTTCAACTTCCAGTTTTGAAGCCCCCAGGTCGATCAGTTTCTTTTTCAATTCTTTTGCAGCCAGCACCAACACCTCGGATTGTAAAAAGGAAACCGCACTATCCGTTTGCACGCAGTCGCGCATGCCGTTGTTGGTATCCACGGTTGAGACCCAGGTGATGTCTTTTTGTTCAATGCCCAAGAAACTCAGTGCTTCGGCGCAGCCGAGCACATTGCAGGTGTTTGAACCTGTGCCTGTCTCAACGGTCGGCGCATCCAGGGTTACGGTGCCATCAGGCAGCAGGGTGATCCGCGCCTGAACCTGTCCGCGGCGGACTTCCTGCCACTCGGCATGCCAGGCGGGATGGAGGGAAAAACCCACTCCCCGCCGCTTGGTTCCTTCATATAAATCACCACCGCCAGGCGTGTGGCGTTTCGCTTTCCATCCGATGCGCTCGGCACCCATCTCTAGCACTGCTTTCAAACTGGGATCGGGGGTGATGCCCCATTCGTGCCCGAAATTCTTGATGGATAATTCGATCGGATCCATGCCCAACTGCTCGGCCAGGCCGTCGATAATGCGGCCAAAGATGAAATTGAACTGCGAATTGCCCACCCCGCGCATCATACAGCCGGGGATGCGGTTGGTGTAGACCGCAAACGATTCCATTTTAAGGTTGGGAATATGCGCCAGTGCAACTTCAGCGATCTCGGCTGGTGCAAATTTCAGGGCAAAAACGGAATGATCCGCATGCGCGCCAATTTCCCCGATGGAACTGAAATAAAGGGATGTGATGGTGCCGTCTTTCATCGCGCCCACCTTGCAATGATAAAGAGCGGGCTGGCGGGTATCGTGAAAGCTGTCACGCCGGGTATGTTTGAATTTAACCGGCCGCCCGGCTTTTTTAGCCAGCAGCGCGGTGAAGATAAAGAAGGGTTGGTCGCCCGTATCCGCGCGGCCGAATTGGCCGCCCACATACTGGCTGACGACGCGAATATTATGCAGGGGTAGATCCAGCATCTGGCTCATGTGCATGCGGGTTTGATCCGTGGCGTATGAGTTCGAAACCACGGTCAACTGCTCGCCTTCCCACTGCACCATGCAGCACCAGGGGTCCAAAGAGCCCTGGGTCGGGTTGTCGTGGATGGTATCCATCTCAAGCACGACATCAGCGAATCCAAACCCTTTGTCAGTATCACCCTTGAGAAAAAAGCAATCGGGGCCGCCCACAGGGTCAAAGGGCAGAATGTTCTGCGGTGCAATGTGTGGATGGAGCACCGGCGCACCAGGTTTCATGGCCGCGATCGGGTCCATGACATGCGGCAGCACTTCCCATTCAACTTCAACCAGTTTAATGGCCTGCTCGGCGATCAGTTCACTCTCGGCCGCGATGGCCACGCCCACCTCATCGCCTGCCCAGGTGCCATAATCACCCAGGATGTTGCGATCGCGGAACTTGCCCCACATCATGCCGTCATAGCTGACTGTGTCCACGGCGTCTGTCCACCCGGCGTTGGTGGGTTTCATTTGCTTCAGGTTGGGATCCTTGTAGGTGACAATGGCTTTAACTCCCTTTAATGCTTCAGCCTTACTGGTGTCCATGCTGATGATGCGAGCACGTGGGTAGGGGCAGCGCAGCACTTTGGCATATAGCAAGCCAGGGTAATTACGTTCGGTAATGATATCGTCCGCATAAAGGGGCTTGCCCTGCGCTTTTTCCTGACCGTCAATGCGCGGCTGGTAGCCGCCGATAAATTTACGCTTGACACGTGGTTTATAAGGGATGGTCATGAGCGACCTCCTAATGAAGCGATCTTTTCAGCAGCATGTGTGACTGCATGAGCAATGGCATCATAGCATCCGCAACGGCAAAGGTTGCCAGAAAGCGCCTCGCGAATCTCGTCCATGGTTGGGTTGGGGTTTTCGTTGAGCAGCGCACGGGTGGTCATCACAAAGCCGGGGGTGCAGTATCCGCATTGGAGGGCGGTGCCGTGACCAGGTTCGCTTTGTTCGGCAAATGCTATGATCACCGGGTCGTCTTTCGGCAGCCCTTCAATGGTGAGTATTTCGCGCCCGTTGGCTTCGACTGCCAGGATCATGCATGAGAGAACCGCCTTGCCATCCATGATGATGGTGCAGGCACCACAGGCACCTTCGTCGCAGCTTACTTTCAGGCCGGTGTAACCCAGGCCTTCGCGAAGAAACGCTGAAAGCGTCGTCCACGGTTGGAGGTCTTTGCCAACCTCGAACTCGCGCCATTCGCCGTTAATGCGAATATTGAGCCTTTCATTCGTTGAGGTTGTTGGACTATTTTCCAAAGGAGCCTCCTTAAAAGCAAAGTTTGAAATCTTGAGAATAATTTGGGTTCAAATCATTATATGGATTTCAGAATTAAGAGCAACATAGAATGAGGGTAATTTATCAGACCATCCAACACGAGTATTCAGGGAAGCTGATGATCACGTCGTCTCCGACCCTGGGCAGGGTTCGAGCTCTTTCATTAAAGAAATCTGCCGAGAGCACGACGCCACCCACATCCACACGCAGGCGGACGATGGCGCCGAGGAACAAGACGGATTCCACCTTCCCCTTCAAGGCATTCCTGCCTTCACCGGTGCCAATTTGCAGTTCTTCAGGGCGAATGGCCAGGCGGGGAGTATCACTGATCTTCCGTTCTGGTGAGTGTTCAAATTTGACCATCTGCCCTGCAAGTACACAGGTTTTTTTACTCAAATCCACCTGGGTTACAGGCAGCATGTTTAACTGTCCGACAAACTGGGCCACAAATTCGCTGGACGGGAAGTTGTAAATATTAGCCGGGGTGCCAACCTGCTCCATCAGTCCCTGGCTCATGACCACCACCCGGTCAGAGATCAACAAGGCTTCTTCCTGGTCGTGTGTGACATAAATGGTGGTGATACCCATAGCCTGTTGAATACGGCGAATCTCAAGCCGCAGTTCAACGCGGATCTTGGCATCCAGCGCCGAGAGGGGTTCATCCAATAGCAGCACCCGCGGATTGATGGCAAGCGCGCGGGTCAAGGCAATACGCTGCTGCTGACCGCCCGAGAGCTGGTAGGGATATTTGTTGATATGGCTTTCGAGATGAACAAGGCTGAGCATTTCATCAACCTTTTTCTTGATCTCCGCTTCAGGAACTTTTCTGACTTGCAAGCCAAAACCGATATTCTGGCCAATGGTGAGATTGGGGAACAACGCATAAGACTGAAAAACCATGCCCACGTTGCGCTGGTTTGGCGACTTGTAAGTGATATCTTCGCCATCCAGGGTGATCGAGCCGGTAGTGGGCATTTCAAACCCGGCGATCATGCGCAGAGTGGTGGTCTTGCCGCAGCCTGACGGGCCAAGGAAAGAGACAAATTCACCCTTGTCTACATCCAGGTTAAAATCTTCAACTGCCGCAGTCGAACCGAAAACTTTTGAGATGTTTGAAAGGGAAAGAAACGCCATAATTCACCTTGTGATCTTAGAATTTTGAGTGATAAGCTACCGAGCCCCGGCCAATGAACCGGAATCAGCCTTGCCGCGGTTGAAGAGTTGGATCAATCCCATGAATCCCCAGGTGACCATAAAGCTGATAATGGCGAGTGAAGAAGATTCATAGGTTCTGTTCTGTCCGATGAGCGACATGTATGGACCAAATGCCTTGATGCCGACCATGAAGCTGGCAATCGTGTATTCTCCGATCACCGTAGCCAGGGTTAAAAAGGCGCTACTGATGATGGCCACCTTCAGGTTGGGGAAGATAACCTTGTACATGATCGTCGGCCAGCTTGCTCCCAGGCTTTGTGCTGCTTCAGTGAGTGAGATCACATCAATCGCAGCCAGGCCCGTGTCGACAGACCTGAACACATAAGGCAGCGCCAGCACCACATATGCCGCCACAAGGAGTGCGTTGGTGCCAAA
>DAIEPS010000043.1 GCA_027348305.1 Anaerolineaceae bacterium
AAAGAGCGGCTTCGCTTCTGAGGGGGTCAGGTTGATCTCGTTCAAAGCGGGTGCGGCGCTCGTTTCGTCGCCGATGTAATCCATCATGATAGCGTTGTTGCTGCTGGCATACGGCCGCGGAAGATCCACACCGCCATCGTAGAGCACCTGCATGGTGAGGAACTCATGCCCCACCCAGGAGGTGTGCAGCAGCTCCAGCCCGTAAGCGGAGCGCTTCTGCATGGCATGATAGGCGCGCTCGTCAAGCACGACCTTGCCGTTGACGTCCAGGTTTTCACGGCCTTCGCGGTAGAGATGATCCTTGCGCAGGTTTCTGAACATGCGCGGACGGTAAACTTTGGCTGCCAGTAAAGGTTTGCCGATCTTCTCAGGCGCGCGGCAAATGTAAACGTTGGCTTCCTTGCCGCCCTTGGCCTTACCGAGGATGTCTTCAAACCAGTGCTGTTCGTAGAACTCCTTGAGCGAATCCACGATCCAGCCATATTCGTGGCGAGAGGCATGGTAGGAGAACTTGAAGCTGTCCTGTTCGATGGCCGCCTCGATCATTTTCAATTCAAGCGGTTTTTCGATCTTTCTGACCACGTTGGGTCTGGGTTTATTCGGTTTCTTGACCATTTTTAGATTTTTAATAGTTGGTACTGCTTCCATCTCATCCATATCGATGAGGTCGTAATTATCGGTTGTATTGCGTAAGGTCATTGGGTCCACTCTTTGTAAAGATGTTACTTTTCATCATGCTGTGGGGATAAAAAACCACAGGTGTTGGGCACCTGTGGCATGAGTTCGAGGATTGAAGAATGTCTTAATCCGGCTTCACGAGGCGCGCAACAATACACTTTTTGAGGTTGAGATGACTTTTTCCATATCGTTGTGCCTCCTTTCGCTTTGTAAGATAAGGTGAGTGTATCAAATGGCAGGTGGAGTGTCAAGTAGTTAAGTGATTAGTGATTTGTGATTCGTAAATCGTCAAAACCAGTAATCAGTAACGAGTAATCATGCACTCAGGTGAAAAGTTAAAAAACAAATTGCTCTATAATTAACAGATCCAAAACAGGTGGGAAGAGCATCATTGTTTCGTGCATTTGGAGTCCTGAAAACAATAACCATGCCTTTCACCTTCAATTAGACTATTGTGAGGGACTATATGAAAAAACGCGGATTACTAATTGTTAGTTTTTTGGTGTCTTTATCAATAATTATCACAAGCTGCTCGACCGTAAAGGCAACAGAAACCCCTGTTTTACAAAAAACTGAGACTGCTGGTATTGCGACCAAGATTCCGGCGACCTCCACGCCGACACTCACACCTACACCCAAACCGATCCCCTGCGAGATCACTTTCGACACAGATCGAGATGGCAATTGGGAAATCTACAAAACCAGCCCGGATGGAACCGGCACGGTCAATCTCACCAATAATCCAGGTGATGATCACGCCCCGGTATTTTCACCTGACGGGGATCAAATCGCTTTTGTATCCAACCGGGAAAACGGAAACGAACCGGGTAAATTCATCTACATAATGAACTCAGACGGCAGCAATATACGCCGGCTCACCCATGAAGAGAATTGCGAAGATCCCGATTGGTCTCATGATGGAAAATTGATCACTTATTCCAATAATGGTGATATTTGGATTATCCCCGCCGATGGCAGCGGCAATTCGGTAAAGCTCCGTGAAAGCCCGGAGGAAGACATGTTTCCAACCTGGTCGCCTGACAGCACCAAGATTGCCTGGATTGTTGATAACAAGCAGGGCAGAAATGCTTATGTGATGAATGCGGATGGCAGCAATGTCACCCAGGTTGGTTTCAATAATCGATCATATTTCGTAAAATGGATCCCTGACGGACGCCTGCTGACCGGTTGGATTTGGGAAAGCAAGGATGAACTTTGCCAGAATTGCATCAGCAATATTGATGGAACCGGCATAATCAGTGCCGGTGGCAAGGGAGAAATTGTCAATTATCTGGCCACCTGGACGATGGATGGAAACAGGGCTGAACTGGTCGATACGGACCTCATCACTGGAAACCCTGATATTTTATTGGTCAGTAAATACTTGCCCGATACATTGAATATTGGAATAGGTGCGATCAATCTTTCCAACAGCCCCGCCAACGACCGTAATCCCGACGCGCCCATAAACTGCGGAGGCGGATGGACCATGGACCCGGAAGCAGCAGCAAATGGTCAACCTGGCGAGACCGCCGCTTCAACACCTGAACCCGCCGAAATCTTTATCGGTTACACCGGCGATAATCAGGCTGACTGGCAGCGTAAGAATGATTTTGACAAAGCCTGCGGCGAATTGGGCATCAAGTGCGCCTATGGTGAAATATCCGATCTACTCAAACAAAAAGTCAGCGCGATCGTGCTGAATTCAAGCCCTGACAACCCTCAAAACACCTCTCCAGCCATCAATGACGCGCTCAAAATGGGCATCCCCGTTTTGGTGCTGGATGCAGAAATTAACCTGGAAGGGGTGTACTCGGTTACCGTTGATCATGGCGACATGATTCGCGCGACCTTGGATCACCTGTTTAAAGACAGTGATGGTGCCGGCGAGTTTGCTTATTTCGATTTCAGCCCGACCCAGCAGGATGCTGAATTGATAAAAGGAATTTTGGAGAAAGAATATCCAAAGGTAAAAGTAGTCACCACAGATACCCAAAAATTCAACTTGAAAGAAGACAAGAGATTCGTTAATGAACTACTATCTGCCTACCCTGCACTAAAAGCCATTTGGACCAATGCGGGTTATGACAATGCGATTTTCGGAATTGTCGAGCAATACAACGATCCGACAAAATACCCAAAACTTAAATGCGGCGATTACAAAGACGGCTTCTATATCTGGAAAGACCGATTGGTGGACTACCCGAAATTTGACTGTGTCAGCGTGAGCAACCCACCCGGCATTGCCTATGATGCGGCGTATGCTGCGTTTTTAATGGCCAGCGGCAGCGAAATTAATGAATCCGCATTAGGTGGAGAATTCGGTAACGCCTTTATTGTCGATTTCCCGGTGATCACGAATGAAAACTTGTTGACCGAGCTTGAAAAGATCCAATACGAAAAAAGTGATCATGTTGTCGATCAATTGATGAACCCGGATGAAATTAAGAATAATTGGTTTAAGTAAAGTAATAATTGGACTAAATACCAGTGACATTCAATTACCTATGCAAAGCTATAATTAATGACGGCTTAGTTCAATTTGATTATTACTATTAGAGTTGATCATGCAATACTCTATTACTTACAATAACGAAAAACAATTCATTTTGATCACCCTGGTGGGTGAAATTGATATTCCAATCATGCAAAAAGCCATAAATGAGGCGGATCAGGTCATCATTGAGCATCAGTGCAACAGGATCATTGGTGATTTTCGAGAAACGCTCTTTTCAGCGGGCACTCTGGATATTCTTCACCTTTATGAATTTTGGATCAAAACCTTAAAAGCCAACCACATTGCACCTACTGAATCCAAAAGGGTCATTTTCATCAAACCGGATCAAAAGAACTGGGACAATTTCCATTTCTTTGAGACCATTTCTGTGAACCGGAATTCGCGAGTAAAGATCTTTTACGATTTGGATAAGGCAGTTGAGTGGATTTGCAAGTAGATTCGTAATTCGTAAAAAATTATATTGGTTCACGGTTCACGGTTTTCAGCACCAAAAAGAAAGGGGTCAAGATGAAAATTGATATTGGCGGGGTTAAACCGGATAATTTCGTTGACCGCTGGCCGGGAGAATTTGAGATTTTTTCGCATTTTGAAATGGCGCTGGGCATCCCTCACGCGCTGTTTTTGATCACCACGTTCAAAGAGAATGGCAAACCAAATGCGTGCTTTCAATCGTGGAGTTCGTTCTATGGCGACTGTGGCGGGTATTATGTGATGACTCCACTGCTGATGCACTCCCATACCTATCAAAACATCCTGCGCGACAAGGAATTCTGCATCAATTTCATCCATACCGGCTATTATGAAGCCTGTTATCGAACCATTTTCAAAAATGATGAAGAATGTGACGAACTTGCGGCAGGCGGATTCACCCCAGAAACGGCCAGCCACATCGCCGTACCGCGCATCAAGGAAGCATTCATGTCGTTGGAATGCCGCCTCAAAAGTGAGATGGACCTTTCAGGCAAGGGCAAACAATCGCTGGTGATCGGTGAAGTGCTCTCCGCGGCGGTGGAGGAAGAGTACATCAACGGCGCCGAGAAGAAGTACGGCCCCGACGGTTTCATGTATTACGGCTACGCGTTGAAGGATTTTGCCTCAGGGGATGAGGGAGAGCGTAAGGTGGCTTGTTTGAATGTGATCAGGAAAGGGTAAGATGAACGTGGTCAGGCGGATACAAAATTAGCCGGACTCAACTTCTACTGATTTATTGATAGCAATAACGAACCAACACTCTCAGAATTAACATTGTTATAATTTATACAGTTCTGCATCAAATTTAACCATTTACAAAGCGGGATTTTGTATAAATATCTTGTATTTCTTACCAGAAATTCACGATGATTAAGACACAAGCAAAGCACTAAAAATGAAGGAAGTAAGGATATTGTGAAATGACTATACTAAGAATTCTATTGCTGTTTATTGTGATCGGTTCCGGAATTCTTTTTCTGATAAGAAAGTTATCCGTCTCGCAGTTTTTGGCTCCCTTCATCACAGTTGCAGGAATAACTGTAGTTTTATATAGCTTTGCTCTAGTTAATCTTCTTAAACCAGGATTGGTGATCACTGTTGCAGCGCTGCTGATCTTGGGAATTCTTTCTTTTCTGGATTGGCCCATAAAAAAGAAGGCTGAAAGAACGAAGATACAGCCGCCGTTAGCAGCATGGATGGTCATCTTTTTCGTGATCGCAGTTTATAGCGCCGGAACGTTCTTTTATCAATGGGATGAATTTTCTTATTGGGGAGCAATTTATCGATACTTAATGGCCACCAACCATCTGCCTGACCTGGCGAGTAATTTCTCGGTCACGGTTTACCCTCCATTTACAGCACTCTTCCAATATTTTACAGGGACGATCCTCAAAAATTCTGAATCAAGCGCCTACTTTGGTCATTTGCTGCTTTCTTTCAGCGCAATTATTGCCATCCTGCCCAATAAAAAATGGGGAGATTGGAAGAAATATTTCCCTGCTTTATGCCTGATCACCTTGTCCGTCTTTTCATTTGATCTACGGTTTCAATCGTTGTATGTGGATCTGTCTTTAGGGTTGTTCTTTGCCGCGGGATTAGCCTCTTCATTCTTTAATGACGATCAATCCACTGAACGGCTGCTCAGCGTGATCCTGGCTTCAGTTGCCCTCACTTTAACAAAACCGCTGGGTTTCACGCTTGCCGTTATCCCTGTCGGAATCCTTTATATTGATGTACTCGTGAAAAGATTTCAGGGTAATTCATTAAAAAGTATTATCAAATCATTGTTCGCCCCTTTAGCGCAGCCAAAGATCATCATCCTCATCGGCATTACCTTGTTGGCGTACTTAAGTTGGAGCATCCATACCAGACCCTTTAACAACACCAAGGTCAACCTGAGTTTTAATGCAAACCCGGTTACCTCTGAAGAGATCTACCCGGGTGATATAACCACCTTCCTTTCAAGTTTGAATGATCAACAGATCCTGTATGATACAAACGTTTCTTTACTCAATCAGCCTAAAGAAATTGATATCAGTCTGGTCAGTATCTTGCGGGTTTTTACAGCCAACAACCCATATCAAACAAGGCTGCTGATCCACAGCTATATCCAAAGTTTTTCGGTCAACACCTTTTTGACGGTAAAATTCACCTGCCTGACTGCCCTGCTTTTTATATTGTTCGTTACGCTGATCATCCGCATTACAACTTCACCAAACGAACACAAAACAAACACATTATCCCGAAATACGCTGATCTTATTGGTCGGTTTTGTGATCTATAACTTTGCCCTGCTATTTGCGTATATTTTTTACTTCCCCCCCGCAGATGCGATCAAAACACCAGAGGTGGGCCGGTATCTTTCAAGTTATTTATTAGGATGGTGGATGCTGATCGTGTGCGTCCTCCACGAACAAAAATCACTGGAAATTCCGTGGATTAAAGTTCAGGCGTCAAGTTTTGTCACAGTGGGTCTGCTGTTTTGTTTTGTGTACATGATCCCATTCCCGGCCTATGTGCATTCTCCCAACTCGGCAAGTGCTCAAAGATTTGAGATCAATCGAATCTATAAAGCGGTCGGCGGTCGGCTCACAGGCGAAGACAAGGTCTTTGATGTCTGGCAATCCGATCTCTCTTATGGGCTTAATCATTTCATCATGAAATACCTGCTGACCCCGGTACCCTCCAATATTTACGGTTGGCGGCTAAGCCCAAAGAGTCTCGCTGAAGATAAAACCGAAGACCAATATGGGATCTTGCACGAAATGAGCCCGGAGGAATGGCTGAAGCTATTGAATGATCAACACTACACCTATGTATTGATCAGTTCGTCCGATGAGGGTTTTTGGGATGATTACGGCGTTCTGTTTGATACCTTTGAAGACAAAAATGTTGCCCAGCTCTTTGCTGTGACACCCACCGGATTGACCAATGTCCCCATCCAGGTTAAATATTGAGCCGAACCCGCTTTCCTCTTATGGTGCATCGCCCCGATGAACCTGGGGCAGGCGGATGCACCATTCCTTTTTATTGGGATGTTTAATGGTGGGTTCAAAGAACGAACCCACCCTACCATTTTTATTCGTGTTAAAATACAAGCACTAAATCACAAAGAGGTGCTGTATGTCCGTTCCCATCCTGGTATCCGCTGCCTGGCCTTATGCAAACGCCGAGATCCACGTCGGCAATCTGACAGGCTCTTATCTGCCCGCCGATATTTTCGCGCGTTATCAGCGCTTGAAGGGCAACCAGGTGTTGATGGTCTCCGGCTCTGACTCTCACGGTACGCCCATCACCGTCCGCGCGGACGCAGAAGGCACCACCCCGCTGGCAGTCTATCAGCGCTTCCACGAAGGGTTCATCGATCTCTTCCAACAACTTGGACTGAATTATGATCTTTTCACGAGCACGCACACACAAAACCACCAGAAGGTTTCGCAGTCCGTGTTTCTGGCGCTGAAAAAGAACGGCTACCTCTACACCGAAAGCCAGATGCAGTGGTACGCCCCCAGCCAGAACCGATTCTTGCCCGACCGCTATGTGGAAGGCACCTGCTACATCTGCGGATACGAGAACGCACGCAGCGACCAATGCGACAAATGCGGCAACCTGCTTGAAGCGGATCGGCTGATCAACCCCAAATCCAAAATTGACTGCTCAACCCCCGAGCTGCGTTCCACCGAACACTTCTACATCGACCTGGCCAGGCTGCAAGACCACGTGGTGGACTTCCTCAAGATCCGCGACAGCTACTGGCGCCCGAACGTGATGCGCCAATCGCTCGGTCAAATACTGGCCGAAAAGCTGCACGGACGTGCCATCACCCGCGACCTCGACTGGGGCATCCCCCTGCCCGAGGAAGTGATGGAAGAAGGCAAAGAATGGGAAACCAAACGCCTGTATGTGTGGTTTGAGGCCGTGATCGGCTATCTTTCCGCATCAATCGAGTGGGGCAAGCTGGCCGGCAACCCTGAAGCCTGGCGCACCTGGTGGCAGAACCCTGAATCACGCACTTATTACTTCATCGGCAAGGATAACATCCCATTTCACGCGGTGATCTGGCCTGCGGAACTCATCGGCGCAGGCAAAGCCTTCGACGAGGTGATGGGTGACGCCAATCCGCAGCCGCTGGTGCTGCCCTATGACGTGCCAGCCAACGAGTTCATGAACCTCGAAGGACAAAAAATATCAGGCAGCCGCAACTGGGCAGTCTGGGCGCGTGACTTCTTGACCCGCTACGACCCGGATGCGCTGCGTTATTACCTGACCGTCAATATGCCCGAATCCAAAGACACGGATTGGGATTGGGACGAGTTCTATCATCGCAATAACGACGAACTGGTGGCCACCTGGGGCAACCTGGCAAACCGCGTTCTGTCTTTCTGCAATAAATATTGGGAAGGCCAGGTGCCCGACCCCGGCGAATTGACCGACCTGGATACAGACCTGCTCAAGATCATTGAAGAAGGTTTCGAAACTGTCGGCGACCTGATCGACGCCGTCAAACTGCGCGCCGCGGCGGCCGAAGCCATGCGGCTGGCCTCCGAAGTAAACAAGTACCTGGATATGACCGCCCCCTGGCAGCAGGTTAAAACGGATAAACCCGCAGCCGCCCGCGCCATCTTCACCGCGCTCAAGGCGATCGATTCGCTTAAGATCCTCTTCGCGCCCTTCCTGCCTTTCACCTGTGACAGGCTGCACGGCTATATGGGTTACGACGGCAGCCTCTTCGGCACCCAGACCACCGAAATCCTCACGGACGAGTTGGGCCAACACAAGGTGCTGCGCTACGACCCCACCGGTGCCACGGGCAAATGGGAACCGAGCAAACTGAAGGCGGGCGATCCGCTCAGGCAGCCGGTTGCGTTGTTCAAGAAGCTGGATGTTTCGATAGTTGAAGAAGAACGGGCAAGGTTGGGGAACAAATAAAAAAATTTTATGTAAAAAAGTTATTCGTAGGGGCGTATGGCTATACGCCCCTACGGTTTATTTCGAAGATGTTAATTTTTTAATCCCCAGAACGCACACAATTTCACCCTCCCCCCGAGGATAATTGATTATGGGATTTAATGAGAGTTCCCCTATCCCGCAAGCTTTGCCCCATTCGCCGCTTAATGCGGCTCGGGGGTGCATAAATCGCAGAAGAGGGGAATTTTTAGAATTTCAAGTTTTTGAGATTTTCGTGTTTTTAGTGGTTAAAAGGGTTAATCAAAATCAATTCTTCAACCCCCAAAACACACAGCGGATCCAATTAGGGAGGGCGCGCAGGAGGGGCAGCATGACGGATTCGGCGCGGTCTTTAAAGTCTTCGCTGTCGTAGATCTCTCCTCCCAGCGGGTCGACCAGGTCGCTGACCGCACGCAAGATCAGGCAGGGTACGTCATTCCTGTGCGCCGTCCAGGCAATGGCGCCGGATTCCCAATCGGCGGCAACTGCACCAAAATCGTCCACGAGTTTGTGCACCAGGTCAGGGTCGATATCCTGGTCAGCGGAAACAAGCTGCGAGCGGCGCACGATCTGCGGATAGGGTTCAGAAAGATAGGATAGGTCGATTTGAGTGGTGTAATGGGCAATGGCAGCGGCCGGGTCGCCCATGCGTTCGTAGATGTCATAAACCAGGGTTTTATCAACCAGCAGGATCTCGCCAACGCGGGTCCTGTCTTCCAAACCGCCGCAGGTGCCCAGGTTGATCACCAGCGCAGGCTGCCAGCGGTCGATCACGTACTGGGTTCCGGCAGCAGCGGCGATCTTGCCCCAACCCCCATGAAAAAGGACGGCTTCGCGATTACCCAGTTGAATTTGAAAAAAAGCGCCTAAAGGAGAAGTCTCAACGGGAGGCTGATGAAAATACTGCAAGGCGGCAGACCACTCGGCGTTGGCCGAGATGATAATGACAACTTCGCCTCCCTCGTCACTGATCTTTGGCATCCATCCTCCTTTAATCGTCTTGCGTTTTCGCTATGTTTTTCCTCAACGGCCCAACAATTGACGATGTGATGATTTTTTGGTTTCTGTCGAAGAGGCTGACTTCCAAAGGATATCAGCCGCTGCATAAGCGGATTCGGGCTGCCCGAGGAATTTAGCGTTGGCTGCACGTTTTTTCAAAAGCGCCTGGTCGTCTTTCATCAAATGGCTCATACATTCGAGGATCGCGATGGGCGACTCAGCCATATCGGCGGCACCATAAGCGGTAACATACTCCGCGTTGCCGGTTTCCTGCCCGGGGATGATCTCGGTGAGCATCATGGGCAATCCGCTGGCTAATGATTCGGTAACAATCAATCCACCGGCCTTGCACAGCATCAAATCGGATGCTTTCATCAAGGTCGGCACCTGGTCGGAGTATTCATAGATGTAAGCCGGGATATGCCATTCAAAATGGGTCAGTTCGCGGAAAAGGTTCTCGTCCCGGCCGCACACCACGGCCACCTGGATGGGCGCGCCAAAATGGTTGATCACGTTGAGCGAGTCGATCAGCCGTTCCACCCGTTTGCTGCCGACTGCCAGAATGGTGGGCAGATCGGGTTGCCATCCCAATTCTTTACGGATCTCATTTTTGTCCCGTTTTTCTTTGGAAATGGCAGGTGAAACCGGAATACCGGTGATAATGATCTTTTCAAGCGGCATGCCGTAGCTCATGCCCAATTCAGCCACCAGGGTGTTGGGCACGAGGCAGCCAGTGACCTTTTTATGAAACCACATGCGGTGAACCGTAGAAAGATCTGTCACCACGGTGAATTGGGGGGTCTTGTTTTTCCGTCCGGTGAACATGGTGGAAATGGCCGATTGGTACCACGGATAAGTCGAGAGAACGACATCAGGTTTGAATTGTGAAAACATTTTACGCATGGTATCCACCAACAGCACGCCGATGGTGCGTTCGAGAATCGCGGTTGGGATGAGATTGTCGCTGGCTTCATATCCAAGCGCGTATAGATCGGGTACGTAATGTAAGTACTTATCATAGTCTGCCTGCGTATCGCGCAGGAAAGTTGGCGTGGTGGGTTCGTCCAAAGGGTTGATCAGATCAACGGTCATTTCTTCGGCATATTTATCCAAAAGCGCGTCACGCACTGCCAATGCAGCGCTGCGATGGCCGAAACCAGCATCCGCCGTGAGGATAAGAGCACGTTTCTTCGGTTCCATAGAGTCCTCTTTGAGATTATTGGCAGCCTGGCCAGGTTTCTGGCGGCAGGTCATGCTGCAGATATCTTAGTGCCAACTGCAATGCAGCCTGGGCGGAGTCTTCCTTGTTTTTGATGCGGTCGCCCTTCCAGCAGCACTTCCAGGCCCAGTCACCGTCCGCGGCGCTCATGCCTATCCAGACCGTGCCCACTGGTTTTTCGGGCAATCCGCCGCCCGGGCCGGCAATGCCGCTGATGGAGATGCCCAGGATCGAATCCAGGGGGAACCCGCCTGAGAGCGCGCTGCGTACGCCCCTGGCCATTTCGATAACGCATTCCTTGCTGACAGCGCCGTATTTTTGTTTCGATTGCAGGCGTCCCGCTTTCGTCGTTTCCATCGCGCCGTTCACGACACGACGTGAATGGGGCCGAGAATGTTTCCTGCGAAAATCTACGTAGGTCAGAT
>DAIEPS010000044.1 GCA_027348305.1 Anaerolineaceae bacterium
ATCGAGCACATCATCAATGGCACGTGACAGCGCAAAAATATCTTCGCGATCAAAAGGGGTGATAAAGGTTTTATTCAGCTCACAAATGAGGATGCGCCTGGCTTCATCGGCCTCTTTTTCCTTCAGCTTCAGTTTGTCAGCGAGCACCTGATCGGGTGAAGTCACATATTGCTTAAGCAATTCCATACCTTCAAGGGTCAACTTGGCCTGTTCGTGGATCAAACTAATAAATACGTTGCGTCTTTTATTGAATATTTTTAACATTTTCTCTACCTCCTGATTAGACTCAACTATTCTGGAAAAACATCCTGTAGCTGTCAGAGTTTTTAATCCAGACCGGATTCCTTGTTTTGATTTAATACGCTTCAAATCCGATGGCATGATTTCAAGCATCATAAACTGGGTGATAATTTTACACCCACCGCAGTCAGAAAAAGGGACGGGTGTTGTCTTATTCGTTCAGGTCTGGAAGCAATAATATTGGAAGGGATCTTTCGATGGTGCATCCCGTTCGCCGGGATGCACCCTACAACTGATTTGTCATTCGGTTCCTTCTCAAGTCTAAAGTTCACAGGGTCCTGATTAATTTCTTTGATACCAAATTGTTCTTTTTGTATAACCAATTGTTCGATGCATACAAAATGGATTAGATACTATTGAATTCTATATCAAATTAGAGTTTGGTGCATCCCAATAAAAGGGATGCACCCTACAAATACTGGCAAACGGAAATAAAAACAGGCGACCCGCAGGTCGCCCGTGTCATGGTTGTTTAATTACACATCCAAATTGCGGACGGCGTGTGCGTGGGTGGTGATGAAGCGGGTGCGGGGTGGCACAGCGGCGCCCATGAGCATGTCGAAGGTGCGATCCGCAGTGGCAGCGTCTTCAATGGAGACCTGCAGCAGGGTGCGGCTTTCGGGGTTCATGGTGGTCTCCCAAAGTTGTTCGGGGTTCATTTCACCCAGACCTTTGTAACGCTGCATGGTGGCTTTATCAGCGACAGCGCCCAATTCTTTCAGGTAGGCGTCTTTGCTGGCATCATCATATATATATTTGACCGTCTGGCGGTGGGCGATGCGGTAGAGCGGTGGCTGGGCAATATAGATGTGGCCTTGCTCAATCAATGTCGGCATATAGCGGAAGAACAGGGTGAGCAGCAGAGTGCGGATGTGCGAGCCATCCACATCAGCATCAGTCATGATGATGATGCGTCCGTAGCGCAGGTTCTTGAGATCGAAGTTATCGCCAATGCCGGTGCCGAAAGCCGAGATCATGGACTTGATCTCTTCATTGCCGAGCATCTTATCCAACCGGGCGCGTTCAGTGTTGAGGATCTTGCCGCGCAGCGGCAGGATGGCCTGGAACTCGCGGTCGCGCGCCTGTTTGGCCGAGCCGCCTGCGGAATCGCCTTCCACGATGTAGATCTCAGTTTTGGTGCTGTCGCGTTCAAAGCAGTCTGTCAGTTTGCCGGGCAGGGTGAGGCTTTCAAGTGCAGATTTGCGGATGACGAGGTCGCGGGCCTTGCGGGCTGCTTCGCGGGCACGGGCAGAGGTCAGACATTTTGTAATGATAGCCTTGGCTGCGGCGGGGTTCTCTTCAAGAAAACTGCCAAACGCTTCACCGACCACCTGCTGCACATAGGTCGCCACTTCAGGGTTCATCAGTTTGACCTTGGTCTGGCTCTCAAACTGGGGGTCAGGGTGCTTGATGCTGACGATGGCAGTCATACCTTCGCGGGTGTCGTCGCCGCTGAAGTTGGGGTCAACATCCTTGATCAATTTGGCGCGTTTAGCGTAATCATTGATCACACGGGTCACCGCCGTCCGCAGGCCGGTCATGTGCGTGCCGCCGTCAATGGTATTGATGGTGTTGGCGAAGGAATAAATCGCTTCGCTGTAGGCATCAGTATACTGAAGGGCGATCTCGATGCCGATGTTGTCAATTTCTTTCTCGACATAGAAGACGGGATGCAGCACCTCGCGGTTTTTGTTCATGTAGCGAACAAATGAGGTGATGCCGCCCTCAAAAAGGAAGGTGATCTCACGTTCCGGGGGGCGGTTATCCACCAGCTTGATGGTGACATTGCGAGTGACAAAAGCCATTTCTCTGAAACGGGCCACCAGGGTATCAAATTTGTAATCAATGCCTTCTTCTTTGAAGATCTCTTTGTCAAAGCGGAAGGTGATATTTGTGCCGGTTTGTTTGGGGTCGCACTTGCCGATGACTTTCACGGGTTCCATGGGGATGCCGCGTTCGTAGCGCTGGAAGTGGATCTGTCCATTTAAATAGACGCGTGCTTCGCACCATTCTGAAAGCGCGTTGACGGCCGATACACCCACACCGTGCAAGCCGCCCGAGACTTTGTAGGCGGAGTGCCCAAACTTGCCGCCGGCGTGCAAAATGGTCATGACCACTTCGAGGGCAGATTTTTTCTTTTCGGGGTGGATATCCACGGGGATGCCGCGGCCGTTATCGATGACGCTGACACTGCTGTCGGCATTAATGACCACTTCGATCCGGTTGCAGACACCTGCCAGGGCTTCATCAATGGCGTTATCCACCACTTCATAGACCAGGTGGTGGAGGGCTTTGAGATCTGTGCCACCCACATACATGCCGGGACGGCGGCGGACTGCTTCAAGCCCTTCAAGTACCTGAATATCTTTAGCGCCGTAAGAGGATGGATTATTGTTGCTCAAGGGTGGTGCCTCCGTTTTCTTGTTGCATTTTGGTTGCTTCAGCCATTTTCTGCAGGTTGTCCTGCATCCATTTTAACCCTTCACGGTAATAAATGAAACTGGCTGCCAATAATCCTGTAATAATGAACGCGTGTCCGCCGATGCCGATCATGGTCATCCACGAATTTGAGGCAGGGAGAGTCCACAACATGTTCAGGCCTTCACTGATCAAGATGCTCGTCATCACGAACAACCCGGTGCCGGGCAGGAATAATCTCACCAGGCGCACGGAGATCAGCATTGAGGGAAGCGCCTTTTGTTTCAATACAAAAACGCCATGTGGAGAAAAGACCAGGGGCATGAGCAGCCAAAGCAGCATGAAAGCCGCCACCAGCATGACGAATTGGCCGATCCCCAAGCTGATCAAGGATAGTATCGATAGCACCATGAGCAGCGGCACGGCGATCAAGACCAGCAGGATGATCATCAGACAGAACATAACCAGGCTCTGGAGATAAGCTGAAAAAACATCCTTCAGGCTCATCTTGCTTTTTTCGGGTGCGGTGACTTGCGAGACCAAAATGAAGTAGATACTGCCAAGCAGAAAACCGACCAACAACAAGATACCCAGGGTGATAAAAACCCAGTTGATCGAGGGAAGTTCATACGAAACCCCTGGTCCCAGCGGGGATGTGAGGGGAGATTGACGGGCAATGATGCTCGGCACCCCAATTGGGAAGGTGCGCAGCATGGAGGTCAGGTTGAATTGCGTGATCAGTTGATCCCAAAGCGCCTGGTAAGACTTGGCTGTCGGAAGCATTTCAGGTGTGCTTATCTTGAGCACATTTTGGGTCATGGTGGTAATGAAGGGAAGCAACAGCGTCTTCACCTTGATCTTGGGTCCCAGCCAAAGCCCGATATCCATAATAAATGGAAAGAGAATCAGATACCAATGGTTGGCAATGGTATTGAATCCCTTGAGCAATGTTGGAAACATTTTAGGAGGTGTACCAGTGAAGGAGTAAATCGATTTTTTCATACAAACGGTAATTTTACCATAAATGACCTTCAAGGCGACCCGATTTGGATGATATGTTCTAATTATTGCATCATCAGGTAAAATAGAGAGGTGAAAGAACACGAGACACTTCCAAGTATTGATCATTTAAGTGTGGTGACGGCCACGATCCTGCTGGCGTACGCGTTAACTGCCTTTATTCACTTTCCGACGCGTTCGTTTGATCTGCAATTGCCGGGCTTTTTACTGACCATCAATATCAATTTTATGACCATCATATCCGTGGTGGTTGGGCTGCTCGCGGCGGCTGGCTCAGACTGGCTGATCGGCGCGCATCCGGGCATCGGCGGGGGAAGGCGGTTTCACCACTGGCTTATCCCGGCGTTCACAGCATTGGTGATCAGCGTCCCTCTTAATAATTTGTCGATCAGCCCATCCTGGTGGGCGGTCTTGTCGCTGGGCGGCTTGCTGCTCACGGGAGTGATGATCGCGGAATACATCTCCGTGGACCCCGGCGATCTACGGTTTCCCATCGCCAGGGTGAGTTTGAGCGCCATGTCTTATGCGCTTTTTTTGGTACTGCTGATCGCAGTGCGGGGGTCGGGTCTCAGGCTTTACACCGTACTATTTGCCATTTTGCCGGCAGCAGCCGTGGTCACGGCGAAAACGCTGCATTTGCGACTTGGCGGCTGGAACCTGGCATGGACGGCCGGCATCAGCCTGGTGGTCACCCAGCTTGCCACGAGCCTGTTTTACCTGCCGCTGCGACCGATCCAATTTGGGCTGGTATTGATCGGCATTACTTATGGGTTGATCAACCTGGCCGGCGGAATTGAAGAAAAAAGGCCGACCAACGTGATCTGGATCGAACCGACACTTTTGATAGTTATTTTCACAGCTTTGGCCATCCTGATTTAATAATTATTGAGTATCCGTTTCGCGTTGATGGGGTTAGTATTAACGTAACTTAACGGAGTGACTATATGGTATTAAAGATCCTGGCAATTCTTGTCTTATCGTACGTGATCGGTTCCGTCCCCATCGGATGGCTGATCGTAAAATTATTTAAAGGTACGGATGTGCGCACGCTCGGCAGCGGCAGGGTGGGTGGCACCAATGTGATGCGTGCCGCCGGCTTGTTTGCCGGTTTGTTGACTGCTGCTGGTGATGCGGGCAAAGGGCTTCTGGCCGGGTTTGTCGCGGCAAGCATTCTTCCGTCAAGTTTATGGGTAAAAATATTTGCGGTCATCCTGGCCGTGGTCGGACAGATCTTCTCGGTCTTCCTGATCGAAAAAACATCCGAAGGCAAGTGGACCTTAAAAGGTGGCGCGGGCGGTTCAACCACATTGGGCGGGGCGATTGCGCTTGTCCCTTATAGTTGGATGATCATCCTGCCATTGATCGTGCTGGTTTACATTGGCATCGGTTACGCATCCGTTACGACCATCAGTATCGCATTCTTTTCCCTGATCCTGTTCGGATACGAAGCGGCTGCGGGAATGGGCCCGTGGGAGTTTGTCTTTTATGGCGCGGCAACCCTGGTCATCGTCTTATACGCGCTGCGTCCGAACCTCAAACGCCTTGCGGCGGGCACCGAACGTGCCGTCGGGTTAAGAGCCTTGTTTGAGAAAAAATTCAAACAAAAACAGCCACAAGAATAAGAACAAAACCGGCCTTTGGGCCGGTTTTGATTTAGTTGGTTTCACCTTCTTCCGAGAGGTGGTTGTAAACGAACATCACGTTGCGCTTGTGCAGTTCGACCCCAAGGCCGGTGAGCACCACGCGGCTCTTGCCGCAAGACTCGATATCGATCTCAGCCAGCGCTTCGAGGGGTTCGCGCTTTTTCGCGGCAGCTTTGACTGCTTTGTGTAAAGCGGTCATGTAGGCTACGTTCTCGCGAGTGGCTTCTTCGATCTCTCCACGCAGGATGATGTCACCATGACCCTGAATGATGTTTTCAAGGCCCATCTTGCCGATACGTTTGATGGTTGCCAGCAGTTCTTCTTCGTTGCCATCCACCATATAGGGGATGGGCATAAAGGCGTCGCCTGCAAAGAGGACGCGGTCTTCTTCCACCAAGACCGAGATCGAATCCGCTGAATGTCCGGGGGTGAGAGATAAAATGAGGGTCTTCTTGCCCACGCGCAGCGAAAAAGTTCCGTCCGAGAAGGTCATCTGGGGATCGATCAATTTAACAGGTTTGAAGATCGGATTTTGTTTTTTGGCGGATTCAAGCGATGCCTGCCCTTTTTGTAACAGCATGGCATGGCTTAGGGAGTGGGCGATCACCGTGGCGCCTGGGAAGAAACAGTTTCCCCAGGAGTGATCGGCATGATAGTGGGTATTGATCACGTATTTTACCGGCACACCCAGTTGTTCTTCGATGAACTTCCGCATCTCTAATGATTCATCAGGCAGCGCCAGGGTATCGATCACCACAGCCCAATTTGGGCCTGTGATTGCTCCAGCGGTTACCTGTGCATAAACTTCACTCTGAAACCAATAAACATTATCCGATACACGTTCGTGATGCATCCGCAGAATCCTTAGATATTGATTTTTCTTAATATAACAGATGAGTAGAATAGCACAATTTAAAGCAAAAGTCAAAAAATCGGCACAAACGTGCAATTATGACTTAATTATTGCTTAAATGGAAGGGGATTACCAGTAATTTTGCATTAATTCGCCAACCCATCCGGGCTGGCGAATTTCTTCTTGCGGCAGAAATTCTTTCATGACGGGTTTGATATCCAGTACGGGTGTGCCATCCACGGCGTCGAGGCCCTGGACGGTGATGGTGTTCGCGGAGTGGTCAAGCAGTTTGCAGATGGTGGTGCCGATCTGGTTGGGGCGGTTCTTGCCGCGCTGGGCGAGGATGCCGACCAGCGGCCAATTCGCGTTGTTGCGCGGATGCCTGGCGCCGGTTTCGATTTTGTCCGTTTGAACCTGGTCGAAATAGAAGATCACTTCAATATGTGAAAAGGACTCAATGCCTGCCAGCGCTTCTTCGGTCATGGGAGGAATTAATTCGATGGTGGAGACAACGTCACCCCAATGATCGTCTTTAACTAGTTTGCGTGTATTCTTTACGATGGCGATCGGATTGAGTTCAATCATGTTCTGGTTTCCCTTTTCGTTCAAGACGCATGTGGATCAGCGCCACACGATTCCCTGCTGGATCAAGTCTTTCTTCTATTGAATATGGCAAAAAACCATGTTTTGTATAAAGCAGCAACCCGGTCACATTTTGGTTGAAGCATGAGATCTCAACCTGTTGGACGTGATATTTATCGAATGCGACGGCTGTCATGGTTTCAACCAGATATCTGCCAGCCCCTTTGCCGCGGACTTGCGGTGAAACGATCACATTGCCGATCGAACAACTCATTCCGGGTTCGCATTTGTAGAAGTTGGCAAACCCCACCACGTCCGTGCCGGCGAGCAGAACAGTGGATTCAAAGCGCTGGCTGATGGCTAGAGAAAGTTGATCCACTGACAACGGCCAAAGCGCCTTGGGGAACATGAAGAAGAGTTCCAACGCAGATTGCGGGAAGGTGCAAATGATGGGCAGATCAACATCTTGAACAGGTCGACATGAAAGCATATTCTATTGTTAATCAATTTTATTATTTTTTAGCAGCGACAATACGGGCAGGCAATCCAAACATATCTACTTTTTCAACAAATGTGACAAAAAAGCCCGCTTGTTGAATCGATTCTTCAGCCCTTATGGGTCTGCAATCAGTAAATATTTCAAAATGAAGGTGACACCATTCATATACTTTTGTCATAAATGAAATGTGATTTTCTTTGGACATGCTGATGATTCCAAGTCTACCTCCAGATTTTAGAACCCTCATCATCTCTGAAAGGACAATTGGAATTTCAGGCGTGTCAAAAAGTTCCAGACTGAAGCTACAAAAAATGGCGTCAAATACTCCATTTTTATATGGAAGGTTGGTCGCATCGCCGCAATCCATATGTACACGTTTAGTCAACAATGATTTATTGATCCTGTTACGAGCAATTTCAATCATCCCAGTAGAGAGATCCATACCAATTGCTTTGCCAGTCTCTCCCACGCTTATAGCAATTTTCTCCAGACAGTAACCTGTTCCAAACCCCACCTCAAGGATTTGTTCACCTTGGTTTACTTTTATTCGGTTGAGAGCCCTGCACTTATAATGATTCTCAAAGCTGCCTGAGATTAAGTCGTAATATTTGCTCAATTTATCATAACTTTTCTGTGCTTCTTCTTTAGTGCGGTTGACACGCAGAATTTCTTGAGTGTTATAAGTGGGTTTCATAATTTATAAATAATTGTTTATGGATTTGCCAGCGGGTGATCAGGATTGAGCTGAAGCAGATCCCACAGGTTGCCGTAAAGATCTTCAAAAACGGCGACCATGCCGTAATCCTGCTGCTTGGGCGGACGGATAAACTTGATGTCTTTTTCAACCATCTCGTTGTAGTCACGCCAGAAGTCGTCGCTGTTGAGAAAGAGGAAGACGCGTCCGCCGGCCTGGTTGCCGATGAAAGGTTCCTGCTCCGGCTTGGAGGCGCGCGCCAGCAGAAGTGTGGTGCCGTTTGAGTTGGGCGGCGCGACCACCACCCAGCGTTTATCCTGTTCGGGCTGGTAGGTGTCTTCGATCAGGGTGAAATGCAGCTTCTGGGTGTAGAAGGCGATGGCTTCGTCATAATCCCGCACGACCAGGGCAATGTGGATGATGGATTGTTTCATTTGATTCTCCAATTCTTAGGCGGGTCACCCCTCTCGCAAAAACCGCTCGGGGGCGCAATGTTCGCGCGGCACGCCGCGTCCCTACACCATTCTTTCAAGCCAGTCTATGACCAGCGCATGGAAGACGGTTTCCTGTTCGATCTGCATGTTATGGCCGGATTTATCGAGGACGGCAAAGCTGGCACGCGGGAAGTTTTCGATCAGGTCCCACTGGTCGCGGTAACCAACCAGGTTATCTTGCCGGCCCATAACCATCAGCGAGGGTTTCATGAAGGGTGCGTCAAGCTTATCTACGTCGAAGGAGTAGGGCACATGCCGGCTGAGGGATTTTTCGAGGAAATCATAATCGGCAAGTTTGAGACCGGGCATTACATCATCACGAAATTTCTGCCAGACCCGTGATGTTTGCACCACGTTGATGCCGGTGAAGTACTGCTGGTCTTCTTCAGACAGGCTGTTGACGAAAGTCTCATCCTTTTCTACTACTTGAAAAGCGGGGAGCTGTTTGGGGTGGGGATCTTGATAGACGGATGGGCAGATCAGCAGCATACCGTCCACTAGTTCTGGACGCAGCTTGATCACACCTCTGGCCAGGTAGCCGCCGTAGGATTCACCCGCCAGGGCAAAGTGATTGCCGGGCAGCACACTTTCGATGAAGGCCAGCACCAATTCGAGCATGGCGTCGCTGCCGTCGATCCAGGGTTTGCCGGGGGTCTGGCCCATGCCGGGCAGGTCGAAATAGATGCGCTGCCATTGGGTCTCAAGATTCTGAAAGACCGGTTCGAGGCAGCCTTTCATCAGACGGTGATCGGGGCTCCATCCGTGGATGGTGAGCACCGGGCGGCCTGTGCCAATGATCTCATAATAAATGGGGATGTCTCGATAAGTAAAAATCATGATTGCCTGCTTTCTGGAGTTATCCATTGATTATAGAACTAATTTTCCAGAAAAGCAATATTGTGCAAGGCAGACCCCCGCGGTTTGATTAAGGAGATTCTTGTTTATTGATCAAAACCGCGGGGGTCTTGCTCAAAAGAAATCCCCGGTATTCTCAAAAAGTTAAGCTGCTGCCGCCGCTGCGGTGTCGCGGAACTGCATTAAGATCAGGTACCAGCCCAGGGGTACCAGCCAGGGGAGTTCAGGCAGATTCCGCGCCAGGCTGTGGATTTCGACATCGCATGAATAATGGAACATCCCCCTGATCCTGGTAAAACTGACCAGATTCTGGCCGTCTTCGGTGGTGATGTAAAACTGGGTGTTCCAGAAATTGAATTTTACAAGGTAGACCCGGGTTGACGGCAGGGTGAGCACACCGCTTTGCCTCCAGGTGTTGGGGTTATAGAGGGCAATATCCTCACCACTCCCGCCTGCGCGGATGGTCACCTGGCGGTGCCAAAAACCATGGCGATCGAAATCCCAACTGCCATCCGCGTTTTCGGAGCTCGCCCTGGAATTGAAGGAGCTTTCCATGTGCAGTATGCAGACAGCAAGATCCCCGGCCTGCAATTCGTAATATTGTCTCATGCCTGAGGGCTGCACCCATTGCAGCTCATGTGCGACCAATTCACTCATCCTAACCATGTTCATCTCCTTGAAGTTACTGTATTAAATATACGTGGATTGGCGCGGACAGGGTGTGTCAACCGTATCAGAGTTATATATGAACCGCTTTTTAAATTTTTAGTTTGCGTTTGTGAATTGTCTCGTAATCGGGAACCAGGCGCTCGTAGGTGCTGTCCATCAACGGGGACGAGATGATGAAATCCGCGGTGGCGCGGTCGCAGGCCATGGGGATGTTCCAGACCACGGCCATGCGAAGCAGCGCCTTGACATCCGGGTCGTGGGGCTGCGGTTCGAGGGGATCCCAGAAGAAGATCAGAAAGTCGATCTCGTTATTGACGATCTTGGCGCCGATCTGCTGGTCGCCGCCGAGCGGTCCGCTTTGCAGCTTCTTAATGGGGAAGCCCAACTCTTTTTCAAGGATGGCGCCGGTCGTCCCCGTGGCGTACACATCGTGGTGGGCTAACAGGTCGCGGTTAAAAAGCGCCCATTCGAGCAGGTCGCGCTTCTTGTTGTCGTGCGCCACCAGCGCGATCTTCTTGTCTTTTTCCATTGTAATGGTGCAGTTTGGCATGGGAAGGGCCTTTCTTTGTATGTTGTTTCATTTATTGTAATGCAGACGGAGTTGAGAGGGAAATCGTTTTGCAACCCCCAGAAACCGGGATTTTTCGAAAAATCCCGGTTTTACAAGCAAACCTCGGTTCAGTCAATCAAAACCCGCGAGAGTCTGTCAGACATCCGCGGGTGTGTTGTTTTTTTCGATTTATTGAATTTATTACTAATTTTGTTTGTGTTTTTCGTGGTGACTAAGATTTTACCGAATCAACAACCCGACGCCCATCAGCACGGGGGTAATGAGGTTGAGCAGCACGTTTTGCGCCATGGACGGGGCCAGTTTGGGCAGGTCGTTGGCGTTTTTCAAGGCACCCATTGCTGCGGGGATGGCGAACACCAGTGTGACGAGACCGAGCAGCGTCCAGGCGGGGATTAGGCCGAAAGCCACACCTGCGATGAGGGTCATGTAGGTAAAGAGTTCAAACAGCACAAAGATGACGGCGCTGGCCTGCCTGCCGATCAAAATGGGGAAGTGTTTGCGGCCAAACTGGGCATCGGCATCCGCATCGGGGAACTCGTTGAGGAGCAGCAGGTTGCTGACCAAAAAGAAGGGGATGAACGATACGAGCAAAGCTGTCCATG
>DAIEPS010000045.1 GCA_027348305.1 Anaerolineaceae bacterium
TGGCATGTAAAGTGGTCCATATTTACGAGATGCCAAATTCCACGCTGTTTGTAGGTGAAGTTCTCGAAACTCTAAAGGAAGAAAAAAGCACTGCCTTAATCTATGGCAACCGCAATTATCACCAACTGGAGTTATGATGGAAAATCCACTTTCAGAACACGAGAAAGACTTTCTATTGACTTTGGCGCGTCAGACAATTGTAAAGGCTGTCAACCACCAACCCCTGCCCACCTGGAATGATGCTGACCTAACCGAAGCATTAACCCAAAAAGGCGCGTCGTTTGTAACCCTTACCATGGATGGCGAACTACGAGGCTGCATCGGTTCGCTGGAAGCTTTCCAGAGCCTGGTTGAAGACGTACGCGACCACGCCCGTCAGGCCGCACTTGAAGATTACCGCTTCCCGCCGGTGACGAAAGCCGAAATCCCAAGACTGCACATCGAAATCTCAAGGTTGACCCCGTCCGCGCCGCTTAAATATCAAAACCCCGGTGATCTGCCAAAATTGTTGAAACCCAATGAAGATGGGGTGATCCTCAAAGACGGATTCAGGCGCGCCACATTCCTTCCGCAGGTGTGGGAACAACTGCCGGTGCCCGAGGAGTTTTTGCCCCATTTGTGCACCAAAATGGGGTCCTCCGCGGATCTGTGGAGGCGCAAGGTGCTCGATGTTTCCATCTATCACGTGGAAGAGTTTGAAGAGAAATAGCCAAACGTAGGGTGCATCCCGTTCGGTGGGATGCGCCATTTTCGACATTTTGGTCCTATTCTCATCATTCGTTTTTACATAAGAGGTTCAACCCGGCAAATTTATTTGTCATTTTATATAAGGTGCATCCCAGAACACGGGGTGCACCCTACGGTATTCTTATGGAGTCTCCATCGCAGGGTTCGCAACACTGGCACTTGCTGCCCGTGCAAGTGTGACAATCATTTAATAACAAAGGTGGGTTCAAAGGACGAACCCACCCTACAAGTCATAATCTATCGATTGCAGAAACACCTTATGGAGTTACAACCGTAGGGTTCGCAATGACATAGTATAAAAAGGCGGTTCATCCCCTCTCGCTACTCTCGGGGACGCAGAAACCGCGAAACCAAACCAATAAAATAATAATTGTCATTGCGAACCCTGCAATAAAAAATCTCAAAGGTCATTTTTCAGACAATGGCTTGTATTGAATAAGCTTTTTTGATTATGTCAGGGTGAAGCAATCCCCAATTAGTTTTTTTTGATAGATGTTCGGATTCAATTATTGATAAATATACCATTTTTGCATTTGAAAATATTTTTTTATATGTTGGAGATTGCTTCACCCTGACAAGGGTTTTCCCTTGGTTTAATTCGATCGTTCGATTGCGGAATAACTTTATTGAGTTGCAAACGCAGGGTTCTCAATGACAAGAGAAAATATGTAACAAAAAAGGTGGGTTCATAAACCGAACCCACCCTACAAATTTATTCCAATTAATCGCCTAGAAATGCTGCGAATCTGCCACGTTGAGCACGAAGAGGGTGCAGCGCCGCTCGGGGGATTCAGGATGCGGCGGAAAGACGGTGTGAATGACATCGATCGCCTTCTTCACCTGTTCATCTTCCACACCGCACAGGAGGGTGCTGACCCCGCTGCGCAAAAATCCGCCGGTTGAGGCAATGGTTGTGACGCGAAAACCATCCGTGGTCAAAGCTTTGATCAAGGCATCAGTATCATTATCTTTGATTATCGTTATGATCATTTTCATGTCTACAACTCCTCAAAATAATCGATATCCAGGGTGAAAACAGTTGCACCGCCCACGGTGATGGGGGTCGGGGATGGCATGGGCAGCGGCGCACTTTCGAGCGGGACGGAAATATATTCTATGCGCTGTCTGCAGTTCTCTTTTAAGGACTGCAAAATTTCTGGCAATTTGGGTTTTGGTGAAACGATCAGTAGGGTGGCGTTGCGGCGGCCTAAAAAGGCACCCTGACTGGGCAGGCGGGTGACAAACATGCCCATATCGCACAGGGCATCTTCGGCAATATCGGCATCCTGAGATTGGACCACCGCCATACTTAGAATTTTGGGGATTTGACCTTGACGATCTTCTTTTTCCATTTTCCACCTCCTTCAGGAGAGCATGATCCGGTGTGGACCGGGTTCGGTGATTAAAACGCTTTCTCCATTCAGATTTTCTATCCGCGCCTGACCGGGTTCAAGGTCAAGCTTGAACTTCTTATATTGTACATTAACCTTGGAAAAAAATTCATTAAAACCATTGAGAATCAATTCCTCATCAGTAATTCGATCCACACCCAGCAGGTGAAGCAGGGTTTTGACCGGAACAAGCTGTGCCAATGCGCTGCCGGGCAATAGCTCCATGGACTGTTTGATATCCTGGGAGTCGCTTTTTGGCTCTTCTTCTGTTAAACCAAGGTACCACTTTTTCAGATAGCGGCTGGCCAAAGCTTTGCGATCTGCCCTGCACAAAGCCTCAAGCCACATCACTTTTAGATAAAAGGGCGGCTCATGATCCGCGGCATCAAGGTAACGGACGCCGTTCTTGATCAGCGCATCCGCCTGGTCATCAGAAGGAACCCCGGCCCATAACGGGACCATGAAATCAGGAGAGTGAACAAAATGATCGGGGGTTTCAACGATCAGACTCTCACCTTTCTTAAGTCCGCTTACGGTGATGGTTTTAACCACTGAGAATGTTTCAGCACTGACCGCCAGACCGTTATCGTCCTCCCAGTAAAAATCACCGGCCTTAGAAGTGATTGTCTTTTCGTGATGAGCTGTCACCCCTTTTACTTTGCACTCGAAGGCACAAGCCTCGAGCTCTTTGCATCTTGCCCTGATCACCAACCTGGTAGGCTGGGTCAAAGGGATGCCAATTTCAGCAGCACCGTTTTGCTTGAAGGTGTGCAGGGTTTTTCCCGAGGCAGAGAAATGACCCGCCTGGTCGCGGAAGGCATACACACCGCGTTTTTGATCCCAGCATTCTTGCAGCAATTGATCCAAATGGGCAATCTGGCCGTCAATCCATACGAGGTCTGAAGGGTCGTTCACCCAGCCGGCAATTTTCTTCAAAGCACGGCATTCATTCAACAGCAATGCAGCCAGCGAAGGCCATTCCGCGGTTTTGATCAACCCTTCGAGTTTGCTTTTCAAGTCGTTTGATACATTTTCAACCAACCCTGTTTGCAGCAGGTGCTGCCATTCAGGCCAGCCATCTTCATCCTGGTCAAATTCCGGATTAGACCAGAGCCTGGTTGCCCGAACCAGAGCCGCATAATTTTGAGCAAGCCATTCTCGATCACCTGTGGATTCAAATACATCCACAGCCAGCGATGCCGCAAGGGGGGCAGCCCCCAGGTTGGTTACCTTGCCATTCCAATTTATTTGGGCATAGAGGGTGCCATCCGCGCCTTGCAGGTCGAACAGGTTTTGCAGCATGCCTTTCACCAGGTCAGCCCTGAGGGGCAGCAGAATGCGGCTGAGCGCCCAGAGATCGGTCATTTTTTGAATGCCCCAATCGGCGGAATAGCCGCTGCCGCTTTCAGTGGGCAGATTGCCGTGTTCGGGATCACGTTTCGTCACGTACCAGGGATTTTGTAGTCCGCGGAATGGAGGGACCAGCAATTGAAAAACTCTCTGCTGACTTTGCTCCAATCGCTGGTTGATGGTGGGATCGAAGAAATCAAACCCGACGCTTTGCCCTTTTTGCAGCATCTGAATTTTAATTTGTTCATTATCCAGTGAGTAAGCTGTTGCCTTGCGTGCAGCATAGAACGAAAAATCGGTGGAATCAAGGGTGGCCAATGCCCAGGAGAATTGCCGGCTGGATCGTGGCGGCAGGGAAACCTCGATCCCCAGGCTTGGAAAAGCCGAGAGGTCGCCGCGCGGCCCTCCGGTCAACAAGAAGACCGGGTAGAGTGCTCCGCTTTGCCCCTGCAGCACGGTATTGACGCTGATCTGAGAGGCCGTCATCGGCGAACCCGTGAGCAGCGGGTTTAACTGGACGATCCACTCCATCCACACCTGCACCAACGCCGAACTTGTGTTGCTGAGGGTCACCTGCGAGGTTAAGGTATGACTGTCGGGAACCCAGACCTTTTGATTGACGTCTAAAATGGAGAATGGCGCATACTGAAGTTCCAGAAAATTTGGCGCCGTAAAGTTCAAACCGGGTTTGGTGAAAAACGAACGCGGATCTGTGACGGGTACTTTTTTGATGCTGAAACGTGGAAAAACGCGGATGCCGTAGGCTCTCAATCCGTAGGTGGTCTGGAAGGCCAATCCGGGCGGTTCACCCCGTGAAGTCTCCAATTGCCAGATCTGGTCGTCTTCTGGTGTTACAGTTGAACAACGTTGATCGGCAGCGATGATTTGCCGGAGTTCTTTATCAAAAGGTGCGTGACCATTCATGAATGCATTTTAAGAGAATAACGCTTCAGGGTCAATCGAATTATGCTAGAATGAACAAAACATGCCCCTAACCGAAATGAGATGAATGCCTTGACCGATAACCCGCAAGACGAACACGAAGAAACAACCCGAGAACGAAAAAGCGCCCAGCCGAAAGCGGATGCAGATTCCAGGGAGACGAAAGACCTTTCAATCTCCAAAGACGATACAACCGATCCGTCTTTCACCCTGCAATTTGACGCCACCCGCGGCATAAGCGATATTGAAGACATGCCCACGAGCCTGGTGGACCCATCCACGGATGCCATTGAGAACACAAGTGCCGATGACGTAGGCGCACCTCCGCCCGGCGCCTCAGACAACCTGCCCAACCATGTGAATGAAACTGACCTGGGCGCCACTATGGTGATCCCGGCTGCCTTTGCGCAGTCCATGACCCCGCCCTCCCTGCCCGGCAAACCTGAAACCAACGCCGTCTTAACCCGCAAACCGCGCAAAATGCCCTCCCAGCCGCGTAATGGATTCAAACTGAACGGCTGCCTGGTACAAAGCGTGGTGATCTTGCTGTTCGCCCTGGTACTCGGGTTGGTCATTGCCGGAGCTTTTTTGGTCTACCAATATTTCACCATTGCCGCCAGCCTGCCGGGCATTGAAGACATCAAACAGAAAGCCTCACAATTCGAGACCACCCGTTTTTATGATCGCAACGGGCAGCTCCTCTACGAGATGATCGATCCGAATGCCGGTCGCAGAACTTACATCCCGATCGATAAAATATCCCCTTCATTGATCGCGGCTACAATCGCCATTGAAGACAAGGAATATTACAACCATCCCGGCTTTGATGCCTTTGCGCTGCTGCGGGCGTTGATCCAAAACTATACCAGCGGAGAAGTGGTCTCAGGAGCTTCAACCATCACCCAGCAGTTGGCACGCACCCTGTTCTTCACCCCGCAGGAACGTGTGGAAATTTCAGTGCGGCGCAAAGCGCGCGAGATCATCCTGGCCGCTGAATTGACCCGGCGCTATTCAAAAGATGAAATTCTTGAACTCTATTTGAACGAGATCAGCTATGGCAACATGGCTTACGGCATTGAAGCCGCCGCGGAAACCTATTTCAACACCACGGCGAGTGAACTGACCCTGCCTCAATCCGCTTTCCTGGCCGGCCTGCCCCAGGCCCCCAGCGTGTATGATATCTTTACTGCCCGCGAGGCGACACTCGTTCGCAATAAACAAACCATCACCGCCATGTACACACTCTCCGCTGAAAAGAATTGCATCCGCATCAAGAACGCGACCGAACCGATCTGTCTGAATGCCCAGGAAGCCGCGGATGCTTATATCTACATTGAAAATTACAACTTCGTGCAGCACGCCAATCCCATGGTTTACCCGCACTGGGTGAACTACATCAAGACACTGCTTGAAGAAAAATTTGACGACCAGACCATCTACCGCTCCGGGTTCAAGGTCTATACCACGCTGGATCCGCAGCTTCAAGCTGAAGCGGACCGCATCGTCGCAGAACAGGTAGCCAAGCTGGTCGACAACCACGCCACCGACGGCGCGTTGGTAGCCATCCGCCCCTCAACTGGCGAGGTGTTGGCTATGACCGGTTCAGCGGATTTCTACAACGATGCCATCGCCGGTCAGATCAACATGGCGCTTTCTCCACGCCAACCGGGATCTTCTTTCAAGCCGCTCACATACGCCGCTGCCTTTGAAAAAGGCTGGACTCCCGCCACCCTGATCTGGGATGTACCCAGCGAGTTTCCGCCTTCAGGCAATGCGGATGATACCCGTGCACCATATATACCTGTCAATTATGATGGAAAATTCCACGGCCCGGTCACCGTGCGCACCGCGCTTGCCAACAGCTACAACATCCCCGCGGTAAAAGCACTGCAATTTGTTGGCATTTATGACGACCCCAAAGTCGCAGGCGAGGATGGGCTGATCGCTTTTGCAAAACGCATGGGCATCACCACCCTCACCCGCAAAGATTACGGCATGGCCCTGACACTTGGAGGCGGCGAAGTTACCCTGTTCCAAATGACCTCCGCCTTTTCCACTTTTGCCAACAGCGGATTAAAGATCAACCCGGTCGCCATCACACGCATCGAAGATTACCAGGGCAACTTGATCTTTGAAGCCCCCATCGATAACGGCACCCAGGTGATCACCCCTGAACACGCCTACCTGATCACTTCGATCCTCTCAGATGCAAAAGCACGCGCGCCCATGTTTGGGACCAATTCGATCTTGAACCTGCCCTTCACGGCCGCAGCCAAAACCGGCACCACCAACGACTTCAAAGACAACTGGACGCTCGGCTATACGCCTGATCTGGCCGTGGGGGTATGGGTGGGCAACGCGGATAATTCCGCCATGGTCAACACCACCGGCATCTCAGGCGCCGCACCCATCTGGGCGCAGTTCATGACCTATGCCGTGCCATACCTGACCTCAAACAACCCCTCCCCCTTCGTCCGCCCCTCGGGAATCGTCGATAAGGTCATCTGCTCGATCTCAGGCACCGAACCCTCCGAGTACTGTCCGGATCAACGCAGCGAGATCTTCGCCCAAGACCAACCGCCACTGCCTAAAGAAGAAGACTTGTGGAAAAACGCACAGGTAGACACCTGGACGAATCTAAGCGCCTCCCCTGCCTGCCAGGAATTCACCGCTCAAAAATATGTGTTGAATGTTACCGATCCGTGGGCGATCAAATGGATCAAAGAAAAAGACGCCGGCAAAGCCTGGGCGGAGAAAAACGGATTCTCCTCTTCCGTGATCTTCGTTCCCTCCAGAGCCTGTAAGGCGGATGATCCGCGCCCTACCCTGGTCTTTGTGGGACTTGAAGACCGCCAGACCATCACCGCCAGTTCCATTGATATTTATGCCGTGGTCAACGCCACCGCGAATTTTGAGAGCTTCTACCTGGAATTTGGATACGGCGAGAATCCGACCACCTGGACGAGAATGGTGGATGTCGGCAACGGTCCCTCCGCTTCGCCGCAAAAAATGCTCACCTGGGATATCAGCGGCGCGCAAAGCGGCATTATCACCTTGCACCTGTACATGAAATCCAACAATAACGGGTATGCAGAAAAATTCCTGCGTTTGAACCTGCAGCCGCCGACTCCGACCCCGACAATGACCCCCACGATCACATTAACCCCTACGGCCACCTCAACGCCAACGATCACACCCACCCCCACGATGACCGAGACGCCGACTGTAACGCCGACTGAAACACAGACGCCGACCGCAACAGCGACGCCTTAGGTAAGGGCAGACCCCCGCAGATTTTGAATCTGCGGGGGTCTTTTCCGATCCCTTCTGTAGGGGTTCGTTGCAACGAACCCCTACTCAGAAATTCTTCTCGGTTTCAACGGAATTTCCGACGCGGACATCAACGGCGCTGAAAGCTTCTGCGCACCCGCCTTCATCACACGGCTGTTGGCAAAATATCCGAAATCAAATTCGGTCGCATCGCCCACCTGCTTGTCGGGAATGGGCATCAGCCTGCCCGTGAGTGGTTTGCCCAAACGGGTTGCCAGGCTGGCCAGGTCCAGCAGGATGGCAGACAGTTCTTCGGCCGAGGTGTCCCCCGGCAGGGGGATGGTATCCAGACCCGTGCCGCACACCGCGGAATAAAGCAGCAGATCCTTGATGGACAAGGCACCTTCAGCAGCGCGCCTGGCGAGCACCGAATCTTCCATCACCGCCAGCATCAGTCCGTTGAAGCCGACATGCTGCCATCTGCCGCTGTCAAGCGCATCCGCGATAAAGGCGGCTGCGGCCAGCGAGCCGGCGCCGCCGATGTGCTCTAGGCCGAGCTGTTCAAACCCATTGCCCAGCGAGCACCAGTCCTCAGGGAACGGCGCCGGTGAAAAATCAAAACCCTTGAAAACCACATGATACTGTTTTGCCATCCGTTCGCAAATTGGGGTCAGGCGGTTGGCAGCGGTTTCGAGCGCGTTCAAGAAGAGACTGCGCGCCTGCTCCAGGGAGGACGCGTTGGAGAAAGCCTTGACGGCCTCATCCGCGCATTCCATGGCAATTGAAAAAGCCGGGGGTTCACCGGCAGAGTGATAAGCCGCCGGAAAGAACGGTGCGTGCGGAGGCACGTTGGCCAGCGCGGCAAAACGCAGGTTCGCAAAGCCATCTGGTGAGAGCGTTGAAGCCTGCTGGATGATCTTTGCGCAGGCTCTGACGCCTGAGGGATAAACGGTGCGTTTATCAGAAATAACACCGCTGAAGAATACATTAAGGGTGGCAGCCAAAAAGTCAGGAATGAGTTGGTATGCATCCGGGTTGTCTGGGGATGCAGGGCCAACAGAGAGATAATCCCAACCCTTTCCGCAGGCAAGCGCTTCGAGTTTCAGCAGGGTCTGAAGCTGGTCATGCTGTGTGCCCGCCAACCAGGTTGGAAAAGAGGATGATGCCAACCGGACGCTTTCCACTTCAAAGCCGTCATTCTCGACAGCGCTGCGCAGTTCATTACTGAAAGCGGACAGCGGTTCAAGTTGAGATTCTACTTGATCTATTTTGGGGTCGAAAAAACTGGTTATGGTTCTGATCTTCATGCGCTTCTTTGCCTGACCACTTCGAAGAGGATGATGGATGCCGCAACGGCCGCATTCAAGGATTCAAAACCGCCCGGCATGGGGATGTTGATCAATACGTCCACGCCAGCCTTTACTTCGGCGCTGGCGCCGTCTGCCTCACCGCCGATCACCAGGGCGATCGGGCTTTTAAGGTCGGCTTCCCATAATGGGGTGCCATCCGCAGATTCGGCGAGATAGGTGATCAGCGGTTTTTTCTGCTGCTTGCACATAACGGTAATTTCGTCCCAACTCTTTGACACGATGGGAACGTAAAAATGCGCGCCCATGGCGGACCTGATGACTTTTGGCGACCAGGCATCCACGCTGCCGGGGGTGCAGAAGACCGCCTGCACGCCTGCCGCCACCGCCGAGCGCAGGATCGTCCCCAGGTTGCCGGGATCGCGCACCTGGTCGATCACAAGCACGAAATCGAGCGTCCGCGGCATGGGCAGCGGATGGGTCTGCATGACCATCAGGAGCCCCTGTGCTGTCTCTGTATCAGAAAGAGCATCCAGGATATCATGTTTGACGAACAACACCTTGCTGCCCGCTGTGCCGGCTTGCTGGACCAGTTCCAGCCCGCGTGTGGAACAGGTATCGGAGTAGAACACCATGCGGGGAGGAATGCCTGATCTCATGGCTTCCTCGCAGAGGCGTACGCCTTCCACGATAAAAGCACCGTGTTCTTCACGCGCTGATCTCTTTGCCAGCAGCTCGCGGATGTGCTGAACGTGCTGATTCTTGGAGGAGGTGATCATTTCGGGGTCGTTATTTTGCATAGGTTAATTCTACCTGTTAAAAGTAAAACCTGAATCAAATTACGGCAAAAGTAGGGGCGCAGCACCTCTCGCTTCGCTCGGGTGTGCGGAGATCGCAACGCGCTGCGCCCCTACCACGCAATCGATAGAATAAAACCAATTTATTTCAGACCCCCGCGGTTTCTGAATTTATAACCGCAGGGGTCAACGAGATAGTCAAAAATTACAGGATGGAATTGATGGTCTAACAAACCCCCTCACCCCTGCACCCCTCTCCCAAGCTTGGGAGAGGGGAAAAGTCATTATCTAAATAAATCTTTTTATTCGGGGAGAGGGGCTACCAGCAAGTTAAATAAAACAGGATGGCGTATGACGGCCATCCTGTGATTGTTGTTGAGGTTGTTTTTACTTCGCTGCTTTGGCTTTTTCTACAATCGCGGTGAAAGCTTTCGGTTCGCGTGCGGCGAGATCAGCGAGCATCTTGCGGTTCAACAGAATGTTGGATTTGCGCAAGGCAAAGATCAACTGGCTGTAAGATAAACCGTTCTGGCGGGCGCCAGCGTTGATGCGGGTGATCCATAAGCGGCGCAGATCGCGTTTGCGATTCTTGCGGTCGCGGGTTGAATACCACATGCTTTTTAAGCGGGCTTCATTGGCGCGGCGGATGAGCAAATGCCGGCTGCCGAATTGACCTTTTGTATACTTCAAAACTTTCTTGTGACGAAGATGTCCGTGAGGACCACCTTTTACACGTGCCATGTTAAGCTCCTTTGCGAACCCCTGGGCGCCGGTTTTTCAACCCGTTGCATGCACCCAACAGACGCACTAATGCGGATACGAACTGTCAGTCTTTCTCGCCTAATCCATATTGGGGGCGAGACGATTGACGCGCTTGATTGTTTTGCTTCCTTTGACTTTGATCATTTCAGCGAACAATGCTTTTGTGCGCGACGGTGTACGACGGCGTAAATGGCTCTTGCCGCCCTTGGTTCGTACAAGAACGCCAGACCCGGTCAAGCGAAAGCGCTTGGAAGTGGCTTTGTGGGTCTTGAGTTTGTACTTGGGTGTTTTTACTTTTGCAGTCACAGCGAACTCCTCTCAACAAAAATGTGCGATTGCTTGCGCAATCGCACATTATACCAGAAGATTTGATTTTCGCTTAGTTTTCTTGGGTTTCAGTTTCTGCAGTTTCAGCGGCTTTTTTCTTGGAAGGCTGCCTGGCGGGGCCAAGCACCATGCCCATGGTGCGGCCTTCGATATTCGGAGCCTGCTCAATATTAGCGACATCAGAGAGCTCTTCAGCGATCTCTTTCAAATCTTCGAGCGCAATTTCCGGGTATGTGATC
>DAIEPS010000046.1 GCA_027348305.1 Anaerolineaceae bacterium
ATCTCGGAGGGTGGGCATAACGAAGACTATTGGCATTCTCATCTGAAAGATTATTTACTATGGTACGCTGAACCCTGGGCACTTTTGAAGATCAAATAGTTTTTAAGGCTTATTCTACTTACTTAGCTGTTGTTATGTAAAAATAATCGCGCGAATAGGCACCCAAGAATCTGATCGCATCGCTGTTCATTTCTTTTGGGAATAAGGGTTCAGGGTAAATAGTATTGTTCTTGACGCGCATTGCTTCAAAATTAACCCAAAAATTGTTAATATCCAATTGTATGGCAGTTTCAGCCTGGACTAAAGTCATCGTTTGAGCGAGTGACGCAACTGTCAATGAGGGACCGGCTACATAGTATAGGGTATTATTATCTTTGCTTAGCGCGATTCCAGATCGCCAGGTGACTACACCTCCGGTTATGGTTTCTCCCCATAAAGTTGGATCATTTACTTTATCTGAAATAGTTCCGTGGTCAATGAGCACAGGCCCATTTTGACGATAGGCTATTACATCCTTCGTTGCCGTGATTTCGCTGCCCCAAACCCCGATCTTTACTTTTCCGTCTGTATAAATCGCCACGGTTCCTAAATCTGGTTTAGGTGGCGCTGAGGTCAAGCCATCTGCAAAAGCGCCGAACTGACCGTGTTCGTATTTAAATCCACCGTTAAAAGCTGCCAATAACATGCCTGGTGCTCGATTGTCGTTAGGAATTGTTCCTGTAGCATGATTTTTGGTGTTGGCAGCATATGGTTCCACTGTTCCTAAAACAAAATTGAGGCGAGTATGCTTCATATCAACCGCAACAATTGCAGTAACGCTGTAAGGACGTTTTGGATCAGGCTGCACAAAAGTTCGATAAGCGACAACTCTTCCGGTCTGATCCTGAAGGTAAGGCACCCAAACGCCTGCATTTTGTGACGATCCTGCGTTTTGGATTCTTGGCAGAGACCATTGATCAGGTAAATTTGAACTTGTGCTTGATCCAGCGGAAGTCCCTGATCCGAGTGAATTTGCTGTTTGTGATAAAACCCATGGGCTCGAGGGTTTCTTAATCCCGATCTGATATTCAAAATTATTGATCACGTCTTTGGTCTTAAACATGACGGTTTCCATTGTCGCTACGGCTGGATTTCCAATGATTTTTCTTAGAAAATCAGCTCCATAAGCCCCCACTTTTGGCGACGCTTGCAATAAAACAAACAATAAGGCAAATAGGACTACAAAAAGGATAAGAATTCCCAAGAGGATGGTAACCCACTTGTGTTTTTGATGAAGGATTTTATTTATCATATTTTCACCCTAATACTTAAAAGTAACAATTCATCATATGATTATAGATTTGGTGGATTTGTATTTTATAAGAAAAGAGAACCAATTAATAATTGGATTTCTTTTTAGCTTTTTGATACCCAACAAATAGCCGAATGGGTATCCATCCGGCTATTCTGGTTTGATTAACTAGATTTGTTCATTCAGTTACTGATCATACTCGCCGTATTCACAGCCGCCCAGGTCGCCATCGAAGTCATCCACTTTGACATACTCGCCGCCGACCTTGCGCCAGAGGGTCACGGACCCTGCCGCGTATCCGCCATTCCACAAGGAATTGTGGCGTTTGAGCCCGTCTGGGTTCTCGTAGTTGACGTTGAGCATCGTCTCACGCGGGCACTTGAAGTGGATCTCGATCTTGCCCTTGTTGTTCCAGGCGGTCAGGTTCCAGCCCACGAATTCCTTGGTGATCGGGCAGTCGAAGACCTGGTGCGGATTCGTCCAAACCTTTGAGAAGTTGAATTCGAACAGTTCACCTTCATGATAGAAAGCGATCAGCATGCGCCTGGGTAGGCTGACGCCAAACACTACAGGCTGCGCGCCGCCGCAATCCAGAGCGGTATTGGCCAGTTTCTTGCCGCTGGAGTGGCTGGTGAAATTGTTGCAGTTCAGCCACACCCACGGACTGGTGTAATCGCCGCCCCAGTTCTTGTCTTGGTAACCACAGCTTGTTTCTGGTTCAACATTATAGAGCTCGCCATTAAATGTGATCGTGCCGCTGTAACGGGTATACATCCCCGCGGCGTGCCAGTACATTTGAAAGGCGTTGATGTTAATGAAGAAGGGTGAGGTGCCAAAGCCTACAGAATAAGGCAACACTTTTTCAGCTTTCAGGTCCCAGCTCATTTCACCGGCATCTGACATATATTCAGGATGGGCGGCGGCTTCTTCTTTACTCAACTTGACGGAGCCCTTGAGGTGGGTTTCATTGGCGGTGTGCGTGCCGATGCTGACTTCCATTTTGGTGAAGTCGGCTTTGAAAGCAGTTATGGGATAAAGGTTGTGGATCTGGGTGGCGGGTTGGCCATCCGCGGTACCCCAACGCCCGGCTTTAAGCATGGCGTATGAGGGCTTGATGCCCCTGGCCTTGTTTTCGAGCAGTTGACCCGCGATGGCTTTATCTCCACCCAGGGCAGGGTTGATCACATAGTACTCGATAAAGAAGGGCTGTTTATGTCCAGTCTTGGCGTTAATGGCCACCAGAGAATGCCACCACCAATCATAACCACGGCGCGCAAGCTTACCTTTAAGCATGTACCTGTTACGGTCATCCATCATGAGGCTCCTTGAGAATAGAGATAAAGTGCGGATAAATTCATTGTAGCAAATATAATTGCAAAATGCAATTAACAAATATCACTTTGCAAGTATTTGAACTGTATTGGGGTTGAATTAATAATTATTCGGAGTGTGTATAATAAATAGTAATAATAGGATGAATAAAAAAGATGTATAATAATGATGTATGAAAAAAGATCTTTTGGTCCGCACTCAGGTACTTTTGGAACCGGAACAGCTCAAAGCGCTGTCACTGCTTGCTGAAGAGCAGGGCAAGAGTGTGTCAGCCTTGCTGCGTGAATGGGTGGCAGCAGGTTTGCACGCCCAGAAACAAAAAAGACTGGCTGAAGCGGCACTTTCGCTTTCCGAAGCTTATTACTCGGATGGCGACCTGGTGGGTTATGCCGCATTGGATGGCGAGGACTTTTCCATGCAAGGGCAGAGCTGATGTTCCGCGGCGAAGTGTGGCAGATGTCAGTTGGCAAGCGCGCAGCCTCTGTGGAAGGGGACATGCGCAAGGTGGTGATCGTTTCCAGCGATGCGCTGGGGGCGCTGCCTCTCAAAGTGGTCGTGCCGCTCACCTCATGGAAGGACGATTATGCCTCCGCGCCGTGGATGGTGCGCCTGCCGCCTGTGCTTCACAGCGGTTTGGAATCCCCAATGGCTGCGGATGCGCTGCAGGTGCGGTCCGTTTCTTCAGCCAGGCTGGTTAAACGCCTGGGCGAACTGCCTGAGAATCACATCAATCAGATTGCTGTCGCCATTTCCCTGGTGTTGGAAGGGAAAGAGCCAGTAAACTAAGATAATGCACATTACCCCAACCCTGTTCCTTGTGTGGGGAGGGTGCCTTGAATTTAGCAGTATAATCACTTGTTCAAATTAAAATTGCGGAGTTAAAATGTCCAAAACAACAAGTATTTTGATCATCACTGTGATGTTATTTACCGTGTTGCTGAGTGCCTGTGCCAGTAAAACCGATCTGCCGGCTGCAGCCGTTGAAGCCTATTGGAAGGCCATGGCCGCCAAGGATAGTGCTGCCTTGAGCAGCCTCTCCTGCCCGGATTATGAAGCCACCGCTGTTTCCACCATGGATTCCTTCCTCGCGGTTGACCTGGTGCTGACTGATCTTTCCTGCTCCTCCACCAATAATACAGGCGATAAGGCAGATGTGACCTGCAAGGGCTCAATGGTTGCTTCCTATGGCACCGAAAAAATGGATTTTGACCTGGCTTCCAAGACATTTCAAGCCGTCAACCCTGCCGGTGACTGGTTGATGTGCGGAGAGAAATAGATTGCTGCGCCGCATCTTCTCCAAAGAGAACCTGTGGGCGCTGGTTTTGGCCATTACCCTGGTGCTGCTGGTAATTGTCACTGCTGACAGTTCTCCATTGTGGATCTACCAGGGGTTTTAGATGTCGCTGATCAACATCCTCATTCTGGTCGGGTTGTCGCTCGCCATCTTCGTTATTTCCAATTTCGATCGTACGCGCGCCCTGCGTAAACCCCTGCTGCTGACCATTAGCACAGGGGTGATCTTTTGGCTGCAGCCGGCGCTGCCCATCCGTGGGTTGGATTTCTGGCTGCCCCTCGCCACGCTTGCATTGGTCGGGTTGGGCTGGTTGCTGACCTCCAAACCGGAGGAGCGCAACTCAAGTGCGAGCCTGGTTACCGGCGCACTTGTGGCTACCGTGGTGTTGGTGATCGCCCTCACGCGATACCTGGGCATGACCGGGGTGATCACGCCATCTCGTCCGCCGCAGACACTCAATGTCATTATTGTGCTGACGGCTGTTGCGATTATCACCTGCTTTTTATACAAAATAATCCGGATTAAGTCATCCCTTCCATATATTATAGGGATTGTCGTTCTGCTGTCGATTTTCGTGGCACTCAAACTGCCTGTCCTCACAGAATGGCTTAGCGGAATACTGCGTCTATGGAATGGGCAATCCCGTGAGCTGGCTTCCGCGCTGGACTTGCGCTGGCTGGGTTTCAGCTACATCGCTTTCCGCTTGATCCACACTTTGCGCGACCGCCAAAACGGACGGTTGCCCGCCATGGCCCTGGATGAATACTTCATTTATATGCTCTTTTTCCCGGCGATCAGTGCCGGACCGATCGACCGCAGTGAGCGCTTCATTAAAGACCTGCGCCAGCCCTTCATCCCCTCCGCGGACGCGCTCGGCGCAGCCTCCAAACGACTGGTGGTGGGGCTGCTCAAAAAATTCGTCGTCGCCGATCTGCTGGCCATGATCGCTCTCAATGGCGCCAATGCCTTGCAAGTCAGTTCCACCGGTTGGGCCTGGGTGCTGGTCTATGCCTATACATTGCAGATTTTCTTTGATTTCAGCGGCTATACGGATATCGCCATCGGTATGGGCTTGTTGATGGGCATAAAGTTACCAGAAAACTTTAACACTCCCTACCTCAAACCCAACCTGACCCAATTCTGGAACAACTGGCACATGACCCTTACCCAGTGGTTCAGAGCCTACTTCTTCAACCCGCTTACGCGCGCGCTGCGCTCGGCAAAAAATCCTGTGTCAGTTTGGCTGGTGATCTTGATCACGCAGGTGGCCACCATGGTCCTGATCGGGTTGTGGCACGGCATCACATTGAACTTTGTGCTCTGGGGTCTCTGGCACGGACTGGGTTTGTTCATCCAGAACCGCTGGTCTGATTGGACAAAACCCCTCTCGGCGCGTATTCAAGCGAAACCGACCTTGAACAAGGTGGTGACGATCTTCACCACACTGCTGACCTTCCAATTCGTGGCGTTGGGCTGGGTGTGGTTCGCCCTGCCTTCCATGGATCTCTCTTTGCGCGTCTTTGGCCGCCTGTTCGGGATGGGAGCTTAAATGATCACTTCCCGCTTTTTGCGCAACGTATTGATCAAAGGGCTGCTGCTTTTCGCCGCCCTCAACCTGGTCTGGGCTGTCTTCAATCCCTCGCTGGGCAGCCTCTCTTCATATAATATTCTTTTTAAAGGGCGCGAACGTCTACCGTTCGGTGAGGATTCCGCGCGCTCCTATAACCTCAGCCTCTACGACCTGGATGCCATGTTCGCATCACTCAAACTGGCTGGAACCCAAAAATCCCCTGATGAATTCAGAGTTTTTGTGATCGGCGATTCTTCTGCCTGGGGTACGTTGCTTAAACCTGAAGAGACCCTGGCCGGGATGATGGATGCCGCAGGGTTGAAAACGGCAGGCGGCAAAGCAGTGCGCGTCTATAACCTTGGCTACCCAACCCTTTCACTCACCAAAGATCTAATGATCCTGGATTATGCCATGCAGTATCAGCCCGACTTGATCATCTGGCCGGTGACGCTCGAAAGCTTTCCGCGCGAACGGCAACTGCTGTCTCCCATTGTGGCCAATAATGCGCAGCGTGTAGCCAAACTAATTGACCAATACCATCTCGTTCTAACCCCGCCGGTGGATAACACGACGTTCTGGGATAAAACCCTCATTGGGCAGCGCCGCGTCTTGGCGGACCTGCTGCGCCTGCAGTTTTACGGCGTCATGTGGTCCGCGACGGGGGTGGATCAGACCTATCCAACTGACTACGAACACGCCGCCCGCGATCTCGAAGCAGACACATCATTCCACGATTGGGCACCCCCAAACCTCCCCGCGGATGGGCTGGCTTTTGACGTGATCCAGGCTGGCATGCAGGCCGCCGGGGATGTGCCGGTGGTGATGATCAATGAACCCATGTTGGTGAACACGGGCAAGAACAGCGACGTGCGCTATAACTTCTACTATCCGCGTTGGGCTTATGACCAATACCGCCAGGCTTTCAACCAGAACTGCGCCGCTTATGCCTGGACCTGCCTTGACCTGTGGGATGCCATCCCCCAGGAGCGCTTCACAAACAGCGCCATCCACCTCGATCCGCTGGGCGAGGGGATGCTGGTGGAGAAGATCATTGCGGTGGGTATCCTTAATTCCAAATAAGCCACGAAAAGCCATTTTCACCAGCATTAGTGTTCTAATTCATTGATATCGAACAGGCGAATTGACAACGTAGAGCGTAAATTCATGTAATGAGAATTGACTTTTTACAAAAAGAATCTCATAATAAGTTTTCAGGTTTTAATAAAATCTTAATTAATCAAAGGAGAGAAGAAGTGAAAAAGAATACCCTGGTATTACTTGTTCTAACGCTTGTGTTGGTCATGGTTCTTTCTGCCTGTTCGAAACCGGCTGCGATCAAGATTGCCACTGATGCCACCTTTGCACCCTTTGAATTCACCAATGACAAAGGCGACCTGGTTGGATTCGATGTTGATCTGATGAATGCCATCGCTGACAAAGCCGGATTCAAATTCGAATGGGTCAACGTCCCCTTCGATTCAGTTCTGGCCGGGTTGTCTGAATGCCAATATGATGCTGCGATCGCCGCGATCAGCATCAGTGATGAACGCAAGCAGGCCATGTTATTCTCAGCACCCTACCTGGATGCCGGCCTCATCGTTGTGGTGAACAAAGAAAACACGGATATTAAAGGCATTGCTGACTTAAAAGGCAAGGTCGTGGCCGCACAACTGGGTACGACTGGAGAAATGGCTGCCAAGGAGATCGAGGGAGTCACCTACAAACCCTATGATTCTTATGAATTGGCCTTCCTCGAATTGGCCAACAAGGGTGTGGATGCTGTGATCGCTGACAATCCCCTGGCGATGGGCTACATCGCGGCCAACCCAGATAAGATCAAGGCAGTGGGTGATGTTTTGAATAAAGAGCAGTACGGCATTGCCATTTGCAAGAGCAATACCGAGCTTCAGGCAAAGATTGACGCTGCATTAAAAGAATTAACTGATTCGGGATTTGTGGCTGAACTGGCTGGAAAATACATCAAATAGAAATTAAGGCTCAAAGCCTGCGGAGGTTTCCTCCGCAGGCTTTATTTATCATTACTTCATTATTCCAAGGATTAAAAATGGATAAGGTAGAGGATAAAAGAAACAAGGTTTTTGGCGGCAAATACTTTGACCGCTGGTGGATCATGGTTCTGGCTGTTGTTGGTCTCATACTTCTTCTTATTTTTGCACGACCTGATCCCTACCAACGCATTTTTCTTTTTGTCCGCGAAGGCATCTGGACGACCGTCTACATCACCTGTGTTTCATTTGTCCTTGTACTGTTTTTTGGTTTATTCGTGGCTTTGGGGAGGTTATCCAAATCCACCATTGTTCGGGGAGTATCCACGGTCTATGTTGAAGTGATCCGCGGCATCCCAATGCTGGTGCAGCTGATCTTTTGGTACTTTGCATTTCCTTCCGTCATGCAGCAATTGGGACATGCCTTTAACATACAATCCATGATCGAATACAGGGCAAATGCCGTTACAATGGCCATCCTGGGACTGACGGTCGGGTACAGCGCTTACATGAGCGAGGTCTACCGGGCCGGGATCCAGAGCATTTCCAGGGGGCAGATGGAAGCAGCCCGCAGTCTCGGCATGACTTACTTCCAGGCCATGCGCTATGTGATCCTGCCGCAGGCTATCAGGGTCATCCTCCCTCCAGTAGGCAATGAATTCATCACGCTGCTTAAAGATTCCTCGCTGGTTTCTGTGGTGGCTGTCGCAGATATGACCCGACGAGGGCGCGAATTTATGGCCGCCAATTTCATTCCCATCCAAACCTGGATCATGGTGGCGCTTCTCTATCTGGTGTTGACGCTTTTGGCTGCCAGGGCGGTCACCTGGTTGGAACGTAAAATGAAAATGGAGAAATCATCATGACGCCGATCATTCATATAAAAGATGTGCATAAACAATTTGGCGCCGTGCAGGCCCTCAAAGGGGTCAGTCTGGATGTAAACCGAGGTGAAGTGGTGGTGATCATTGGGCCTTCCGGATCAGGCAAATCCACTTTGCTGCGCTGCATCAACCGGTTGGAAGAATTCAACAGCGGCCAGATCCTCGTGGATGAAATCCCGCTCGACAGTGCCGAGAACATCAACACCGTGCGAACAGAGGTTGGCATGGTTTTTCAGCAGTTCAACTTGTTTCCGCATTTGTCCGTCGTTGATAACATCACCCTGGCTCAAAAGATCGTGCGTAAACGAAGTGCCCCTGAAGCGGAGAAGGTTGCGCGTGAGCTTCTGGTAAAGGTGGGCATCCCTGAGAAAGCGGACTATTTCCCGGGTCAACTCTCCGGCGGCCAGCAGCAGCGTGTAGCCATAGCGCGCGCACTGGCGATGAACCCCAAGATAATGTTGTTCGATGAACCCACATCTGCCCTGGACCCCGAAATGATCCAGGAGGTATTGGATGTGATGATGAACCTGGCCAAAGAGGGCATGACCATGGTGGTGGTCTCACACGAGATCGGTTTTGCCAAAGCCGCCGCGGACCGTGTCATTCTTATGGACGGCGGCTTGATCATTGAAGAAGCACCACCTGAAGAATTGTTTACCCATCCAAAAGAAGAACGAACCAAGGCATTTCTCAGTAAAGTGCTTTAAGGATTAAAAAAACCTGTTGGATTATCGTTTGACTAACAGGTATTTTTACTTTTAAAAAATGATTATTCTTTTATTTGATCACTTCTCTCTTCAAGTTTTTTAAGAATTTCTGATTGTTGGAGTGAAATTCGATGAACGTCAGAAGTTAAGGTGTGAATTGAGATCAGTGTTTCGTGGTCACTTTCGGCGCGGGCATCACTCGCTGCTGCCTGGACGTTTTGTCCGACGATGATGATGGGCAGCAAAACCAACTGCAGGAATGTCTGTGCTATCCAGCCGATGATGATAATTGAATTGCCAGATTTTATAGCGGAAGGAAGCGAAATGAGTGCCAAAATTGCGAAGGCGTATGCACACCACATGGAGCCGACAGATTTGGTCACAAAAACTGCAACCTTCGTATTAAACAGACCAATTGCGCCCGCACCATGGACGACTGAATGAGCATGCTCGGTTAAGACTAATTGGGGTTTGTGAGCTTTTGCCTGTGTAACTTCTGAATTAATTTCCATGATCACTCCTCTTAAAAATGCGGTTTCATTTATTCATTTAGTATACAATTCGCCACAAGGAATTCATCATAATTGGATGAGAACCAGGCACTTTTGCCAGTTTCACCAAATTAAAACATTCTTTACTTCTATTTTTGATGTCTGAACAACAGCTTTCTTGACGCATCCTCCTGGCTGTTCTATAATTCTATTTTCACCATCTCTTTATAAAGGCACGTAATGCCCATCATTACCTTGTTAACTGATTTTGGTTTAAAAGACACCTTCATCGGAGTGATGAAGGGTGTCATCTGGTCGATTGCCCCTCATGCCCAAATAGTTGACCTGACCCATGAGATCCCGCCGCAGCGTGTGGTGGATGGCGCCCTGGCGATTGCCGGAGCCGCGCCTTACTTCCCCGGCGGAACCATCCATGTGTGTGTGGTGGACCCCGGTGTGGGCACCGCCCGCCGCCCCATGCTGGCAGCCATCGGCAACCAATATTATATTGGGCCTGACAATGGTCTTTTCAGTTTGCTCATCAAAAAAGCCGAGGATCTGACCACCCCGCCTGTTTACATTGCGCTCAACAAGACGCATTATTGGCTGCCTCAGGTTTCAAACAGTTTTCACGGCCGCGATATTTTCGCCCCGGTGGCGGGGCATCTTGCTAACGGTATTACGCTTGAAGAATTGGGCGATCCGTTTGAAAATCCAATGGTGATCAACATCCCTGTACCCCAAAGATCAACAGAGGGTTGGCGCGGACAGGTGATGCAGGTGGACCATTTTGGTAACCTGGTTACCAACTTCACAAGGGAACAACTCACCCCCGGGATTGGGGTTAATATTGTTGTGAAAGATATTCACCTTGAAGAAGTGGTGACAACCTTTGGCAGCAAACCTGCCGGCGAGCTGATAGCCATGCTCGATTCAAGCGGGCACCTGGCCATTTCGGTGGTCAACGGCAGTGCCGCGGACCGCCTGGGCGTGCAGGCTGACGAACCTGTAACCATCACCTTTACATCGGAGCAAGTTTCATGAGCGGCGAAAAACCCCTGGTTATTGACAATCTCAATTTTCGCTATCACAGCCGCGAAGAGCTGGCAATCAAAAACATTTCTCTCAGCGTGGATGCCGGACAGGTTCTTCTGATTGCCGGAGCCAGCGGCTGCGGCAAGACCACGCTGGCGCGCTGCATTAACGGGCTCATTCCGCGAAGCTACAAGGGCGACCTCACCGGCCAGATCCTGCTCAATGGCAAGGATGTCACCAAACTCAGCCTGGCACAGGTCTCTCAGATCGTGGGAACCGTGCTGCAAGACCCCGAACGTCAGATCCTCGGCACCAAGGTGGCTAATGAAGTTGCCTTCGGGCTTGAAAACCTCAGCCTGCCGCGCGAAGAGATCATTGAACGGGTTGCTGAAGCGCTTGAACACCTCAAAATTCCACAACTTATAAACCGCGAAACCTTTCATCTTTCTGG